>CBDDSA010000085.1:0-7507 GCA_965233185.1 uncultured bacterium | reverse complement strand
ACGCGCACGCCCGCTTCCTGGATGTAGACCCAGTTGTCCGGCATGGTGCCCGTGCCATCCCGCCCGGAGGCATTGGCCGACAGTTTCCGATAGAGCAGCCCGACGGTAATGAAATCGCGGTACTCCAGGGCCCCGGCAATCGCCCGCACGCGGGGCGGAGCGGGCGGCTGCTGGCTCAGCACCAGATCGCGCACCGGCATGGTGGAGATGAAGATGTCGCCCTCGTAGCGCTGCTCGCTGCCGTCGGCTTTCCGGACGCCGGCGGCGCACAATCGGCCGCCTTCCATCTGCAGGCGCGTCACCGGCGAGTTCATCACTATCTGCACGCCGCGCTCGCGCAGGCGTTCGGCGGTCGTTTCCCACATGAGGCCGGGGCCGTATTTGGGATACATGAAACGCTCGATGAGCGAGGTCTGCTCGGCACGCCCGTCATCCAGCTTGAGCAGCTTGAGCACCGCGTGGCGCAACGCCTTGCCGATGGACATGCTCTTGACGCGCTGCGCGCCCCATTCGGCGCTGATCGAGCTGCACGGCGTTCCCCAGACCTTTTCCGTATACGACTTGAAGAACTGCAGGTAAAGGCGCCAGCCGAAGCGATTGATGAAGAAATCCTCGAGGGTGCGCTCGGGCTCGCGCGGGAAAAGCTTCGCCCTCACGTAGCTCGCTCCGAACAGCATGCAGCGCCACAGGCCGAGCTTCAGCGCCGTCTCCAGGTTGGCCTTCAGTGGGTAGTCGAAGAACTTGCCGGTGAAGTAGATGCGCGACAGCCGGCCGCGCACCAGCATCACGCGCTCGTCCGATTCGGACGCCGCAGGCAGGCGGTCCAGCGTACGCCGGCGACCCTGGTAGGCGAGCACGAAGGCGCGGCTCTCGGGGGTGGCGGCGCCGGCCAGCGGCAGCTGCTTCAGCCACCAATCCATGACCCAGTCCGACTTGGAAAAAAAGCGGTGACCGCCTATATCGATGCGGTTGCCCTTGTAGTTGACCGTCTTGGAAAGGCCGCCAATGTCGCCGGTCGCCTCCAGCACCACCACGTCGTCCACGCCGGCTTGCGCAAGCTCGTAGGCGGCAGTCAGGCCCGCCGGCCCTGCGCCGATGATTACCACGCGTGGTTGCTTCACGCTCTTCCTGTGAATAGAAGAAGTTTTCGAGAGACGAAGTTGAAACCGAAGACCAGCGAGACAGACGCGAGCTTCGCCGCCTCGGCAGACAGTCCCAAATGGGCCACGCCGGCATAGATCACCAGCTGGTTCAGGCACAGGCCGATGAGCCCTATGGTGGCAAAGACGGCGAATTCGACGCGGGCGTCCTTCAGGCGGCGGCAGCCGAACACCCAGCGCGTACTGAAGAAGTAGATGACCAGCAGTCCCAGCATGAACGAGGCGGGCGCGGCAACGAGATAGTCGACGCCTGCGCCCCGAATAAGTGCCATATATGTACCGGCATCCGCCGCCAAGGCAACGGCGGAGGCGCCCAGGTAGCGCGCGCCTTCGCGCACGCCATGTCGCCACAGGTCTGCGGCGAATGGCGGTGTTGGCTCAGCCGCGGACGAGCTTCTTGCAGTCATAGAGATAGAAATACGGCCGCCGGTAGTTGAGCTCGACCGGCGGCGTCCAGTAAGCAACCCAGTGCTTGCCGATGCGGTTCCGCAGCACGATAAAGTCCAGCCCCTTGGCTTCGCGGCAGGTCGTTTCAAGCGTCTCCAGATTCGGCTCGCAGGAATCGTTGCGATTGTTTGCGGCGTTCATCCAGGCGCAGACCTCGGCATGAAACTCCATGATGTTGAGCGCGGCACTGCGTGATCGAAATTCCATCGCCGTGTTCCGATTGAACATCTGTCCCGCCTTTTGCGGACCGGACATGTAGCTGCGCCTTTGCATCAGCACCCAAGGCGTCACCACATCCTTGTACCAGAACACTTCTTGGCGCGGCGAAACGATCTTCGAGAACGGATGCGTGCCCATGGGAGTGGTTTCGACGTAGCGCGCAAGAGCTGAACGCTGGTCCCACAGGAACGGCGTCAGCATTGCAAGAGCGAGTGCCACGGCCGCCTTTTGCCAGCGCTTCGGATCGCGGAGCAGCCACAGCCCTATTCCGCAGCCCAGCACCAGCAGAACGAACGGCTTGCTCAAAGCCTGGATCACGTATTCCTGAACCGGGCTGCCGGTGGCCAGCGCATCTTGCCGCACGCGCCATAGGGTCCCCAGCCAATTTGCCATCCCGCCGACCGCCAGGGCGACCAGCACGACACGAGCCAGACGCTCGCGAACCACCAGCCGCCCGCGACCCGCGAATAGCAGCGCCATCAGCACTGCGGCGGCAAGACCGCTGGGAAGGCCGCGGAACACGAAAACGTAGATCGCCAGGCCGGCGACGAGCTGGCCGATGGGGCCTTCACGCCACATGCGCCACGCAAGAAACGGCAGCACTGCCGCGCTCATCCAGTGCACCAGCCACAGGCCGCGCCAGGGCTGCAGGTTCGTCAGCAGGACGTTATGGAGCAGGTCCGCGCCGACGAAGCTCAGGGCGAGCGTCGATGCAGCGAGAACGAGCACAGCGCCAAGGGCCCTTCGCGCCAATCCATCGGCGAGCGTGAATGCGGCAGCGGCGATGGCCAGGTCGCACGCCACGAGGCTCCAGTCATGGGAAGTCCATTGCTTCAGGAAGATGTGGGGATTCCGGTCCACCAATGTGGCGAGCCAATCGGGGTCGAACTGCCTGAACAACTGCACGAACGGCTCCATGCCGGCTAGCCCCGCGGCCAACCCTGGCACGGCAAGCAACAGCGCCCATGCCCAGCGCCTGTCTTGCATGACCAGATAGATCCATGCGTATAACAAACCCGCCAGCGCAACGAGTGGGTGCAGCAGCGCCGAACCAAGCAGCACCGCCAGCGCGGAAAACTTTCGTCCTGAAACGAGGAGCGCGACGGCGAACAGCGTCGCCGCTTCTGCGAACGGGCGCGGGGTGACGAACGGTTCGGCCACCCTGAATATAAACTGGCCGCCATAGATGCCGTTGCTGCAGGCGAGCATCAGCAGGCCAAACCCGTGCAGGCCCGGCGGCAGCAGCCGGCGCACCACAAGAAACGACGCGCCGAGAAACACTCCCTGAGAGAGGACTACGAGAAGAACGTTTGCTCCGTTGAGGCCCAGGCTAGCTATGAGCGCGCTATACAGGGACGAGAAGATTGAGTACTGGTCCTGCGAGCCCCACTTGAAGAACAAATCGCCGGCGTAGATATCCGGGTAGATGTGCATCAGCGCCTGAGCGAGGTAGAGAATGCCGTCGTGCACGATGCCCACATACGGGTGTGCAGCCACCAAGACTGCCGCAATCAGGGCGCACCACACGAGGCGGTCGAGCGCTCGGTCGCTCTTCCCGCGTGTTCCGGCGTATGCCGTCGCCTGCATCCCCTCCCCCTTAATAAGCAGAAGCCAAAAAAAGGCACCCCGAAGGGTGCCTTTTGTGTGCCGAACTCTACGGCAAGCGCTGCAGCTTAGGACCCGCCCGCCGCACCGCCCGCGTCAGCCGCGGCGGCTTGCGCCGAACGGCACGAGCCCGGCAGATACTTGCCCGGTACTGGTTCGGTATTGGCCGGACCGCATTCCCACGCCGTCACCGTCGTGCTGCCGACCTGGGTAGCAGTCGCGGCAGCGGTGCCGATGAACGGGACCAGCGCGATCTTCTTGGCGTCGATGTCGGTGTTGTTGAAACCGGCGGTCGTGACCACGATCACGCCGTCCGCAGTGGTCTCCACGGTCTGCACGTATTTCGACGCCGGGCCAGCGCCCACCGTCTCGCAGCCCCACGCGCCAGCCGCCGGAGCCGAGCTCGCGCTCTGGTAAACCTCGGTGATCGAGGTGCGGCAGGCGCTCGCCGCGAGAATCACTTCGGACATCTTGGCGCGGACCGTGTAGTCCTGGTACGCCGGCAGCGCAACCGCCGCCAGAATACCGATGATTGCCACCACGATCATCAGTTCGATGAGCGTGAAGCCCTTCTGCAGTTGTTTCATGGAGTGCTCCCTATCTAGTTGAAAATTCGGCCCTGTTCTACTGTCGTGACCGCACGTCTATCAAGCACGCTGCGTGCCTGCCCGCAGAGCCCTTTATTTGTGACAAATGCCGCCGCCGCTCGCGCGTTTGAGGGCAGATGCCCGCTTCCCCCTGACGAATCTTGGCCGGCTCATGACGATTTTCGTCATCCACCGGCGGCGTGAGCGACCAGGAAGCGGAATACCGGCTGCCAGTCCGGCCTATCGCGGAGCTTTCCGCGGTGCGCGTTGAACGCGCGCATGGCCGCCCCAGGTTCCCGATTCAGTATGCGCCCCGCCATCAACGCCGCCACCGCGTAGGCGGTAAGCAAGGGATCCAGATGTGTCTGATCGTCCAGCAGCGCCTGAGCAAGGCTCGCCATGTCGCTCGGCTGCCGCGCCGAAACGGCCGCGTACAGCTGAAGCAAGCGAAGCTCTGTGGGCGCCAAATTGGCCAGGCAACGGGAGCCCAGCAGTGAGCGCCACAATTGCCCGGCTTCGCTCCCTGGCAAATGGGAATTGACGAGCTCCCCGGTCCTCGCAAGGGCCCACCGCAGCGCAGACGGCGGCGGCTGCAGCGTACATTCAATGAGGGCCGCCCGCAGCAGCACAAGGTCGTTCAGGTGCGAGACGGGAAGGGATGAAAGCGCGCTGGCCTCGCCTGTGCGCAGGTAGGCGGCCGCGGCTGCCGCCCGCCGGACGAACCCGTCCAGCGGCCGCCAGAACCGCTCGCCCGTGCTGAGGAACGCCGCACGGGGCCGTGCGCCGGCCGGATCAAACAGCTCGAGCACCGGCACCGTGGCCGTAGAGAGGGCGCCGATGTCGGTGGCCGAACGGCGCAGATAACGCGCCTTTACGGCATTCAGGTCAAGCAGCGGCTCGAAGTCGGAGTTGGCTGCGGCGCCGTAAGCCGAGAAGTACGGCTGCAGCGCGCTGCGACTGCCGAGCCGGTGCAGGGCGAGGTCGTCCAGGTTGCGGATCTGGATGCGCTCGAGGTCTTTTCCCAATGGGCCTTCTTTGGCCCATGCATCGGGTGGCGCCACCTGTCCGCCATTGGCAGCGACGATGATGAGGTCGCCGTCGTTCGCCAGCCAAAGCACGTAATCGGTGAAATGCGGCCGCATTGCCTCGAGCACCGTTGCCAGCAGCTCGGGCGAAATCTCATAGAGGTGGATCCATTGCACGAACAGCCCGCCCGGACGCACGAACCTGCGCACGTCGCGGTAGAACTCCTTGGTATACAGGCTCGCCACACCGCTCACCCAGGGATTGGAGGGCTCGGACACGATTACGTCGTACAGCACGCGGCGCGCGGCGAAGAAACTTTTTGCATCCTCGTAGTGGATGCGGCTGCGCGGGTCGGACAGCGCGCGGGCATTGTGCGGCTGGAAGTGGCGCGCGGCACGGACGATGGCCGGCTCGATCTCGACCGTATCGACTGTCTGCACGGCAGGCGAGGCGAGCAAGGTGTGCGTGGTGATGCCGGTGCCGAAGCCGATGTTGGCGATGCGGCGCGCGTCGGGCGCATGCAGCAACGGCAAGGCTCCGAGCAGGATCATGGTGGGCTCATCGTCGTTGCGCCGCTGCGCCATGCCGACCGCCCCGTCGGGCTTGCCGTTGGTGCGCAGCGTGATGACGTTGGCTGTCCGGGTAACGCTCACTGACGCGGTCTTGCCATCCTCGTGCGACACGACCTCGTGGCTGTTTGCCATGAGCGAGCCATAGCGGAACACCCCAGAGGCCATCCGGTGGGAATCCAGCTGCACGGCGAATATTGCGAGCAGCAGGACGCCGATGGATACCACGGTAGCAAGGCCGGCCGCTGGCGCGCGCAGCCAGGAAACTGCCGCCGGGCGCAGCAGCACGACGCCCAGCGCGAGATCGATGGCGGCGCCGGCCACGATGAGGCCCTTCAGGCCGAGCAGCGGCAGCCCCACGTGCACGGCGACCGCCACGCCGGCGATCGCGCCGGCGGTATTGGCCGCATACACCAGGCCCACAGAGCGCTCGCCGGCACCGCGGCGCAGCAGGGAAGCGGTGATCAGCGGAAGCGTCATGCCGGCGCCGAAGGCGGCGGGAAACATGACGAGCAGCGCAAGGCCATGGCTGACCGCGTTGAACGCCGCGTAGCCTCCCTCCGTAGGCGCCAGCGTGCCCAGCGCCGCCTGCATCAGCCGGAAAGTCTCGCCATAGACCGGCAAGGTGGCGAGTGCCGCGATACCCATCGCCACCTGCACCCAGCCCAGCAGGCGCACCGTGTCGGGCGAGGAATCGATGCGCCGTCTCACCCACAGCCCGCCGAAGGCGATGCCGAAGATGAATGCCGCGAGCATCAGCTCGAACGCATGCGTCGAGCTGCCGAGCACCAGCGAGAGCATGCGGATCCAGCCGATCTCGTACATGAACGACGACAGGCCCGTGAGCGCGGCCACCCACAGCAGCAGGCGCATCTGCGCCACGGCGGCGTGCGGCCCGGCCGCGCGCGCGCTTTGCGGCGCCTGCTGCAAGGACCGAGGCAGCAGCATCGCGGCTGCGGCCACCGCGAAGTTCGCGATGGCGGCGGCCACCAGCGTGCCCGGCAATCCGACCGCGCCGATGAAGTAGAAGCCGCTCGCCAGCACCCCGACCGCCGCGCCCAGGCTGTTGGTGAAGTACAGCATGGCAATGGCGTAACCGGCCCGCTGCGGCCGGACGCGCAGCACGCCGCCGGTCATCAGCGGAAAGGTCATGCCGAGCAGCACCGACTGCGGCAGGATGAGCAGGGCGGCAAGCGACCACTTGAACGGGGCGTTCGCGGCCGCCGGCAGCACCGGCAGCGCGCTATCCAGCGCGAAGGCCGTCACCGAGACGAATACCGGGTGGAAGGCGAGCGAAATGACGCCGATCAGCGCCTCCGTCACCGCATACGCCAGCAGCAGGTCGCGCCAGCGCAACGAAAGGTGGCTCGCCGCCCATGCGCCCAGCGCCATTCCGCCCATGAAAATGGCGAGCACGAGCGTCTGCGCGTAGGCCGCGTGGCCGAGAAAAAGCTTGAGGTAATGGCTCCAGATCGACTGGTAGATCAGTCCGGCGAACCCGGAAGCCGTGAAGATCAGCAGCGCAAGCGGGAGAAAGGCGGGAAGCAGCACGCGCTCGTAGCGCGTGCGAACCATGTGCATGAATGGCATCAAGCGGGGCTCCGGCTCAGGGCTTGTAGCCCGGGATGCGGGCCTCGTCGACCGCGTCGATCTGCTCGGGATCGAGGAACATCTCGGCGTAGCCGCGGTACACCTTGCGGCGCACGAACACGTCGAAGAGATCCGGATCGACATGGCCGCTTTGCGCCATGCGGCCCAGGATGTCGAGAGACTCTGAGAGCGACTTGCCTTTCTTGTAGGGCCGGTCCTTGGCGGTAAGCGCCTCGAAGATGTCGGCGATGCCCATGCAGCGCGCCTGCACCGACATCTGCTCGCGCTTGAGGCCCCTGGGATA
>CBDDSA010000084.1:0-2970 GCA_965233185.1 uncultured bacterium | reverse complement strand
CACGCGCTCAGGCACTGGAGCTGTCCTTCGGACGTACAGATTTCGAGTAGTCGAGATTGTCGAGCCACGCCATCACGACCGTCGCGCCGAGCCCCGTTGCGCGCTGACAAATGCAGTTCGCGCAGAGCACGCCGCTCTCTTCAGGGAAGAGCGCCTTCCACTGCTGGTCGGGCAGCGCCAGATCGCAGCCGAGGCCGGCGTAGTGCGCGCCGCAATCGTGGCACTTGAGCGGCGTTCGACTTCTCATCCCCGCGTGTCCCGCCCGTTCACAAGGCGCGGCTGGCCCGGCGCGGCGGTGGACGACGCGATCGGGATGAATCCAGAGCCTTTGCCGCCCGCGATCTTCATGTGCTCGACCTCAACCTTCGCGGAGTTGATCAGCTCGCGCGCGACCTCGGCCACGGCCTTGGCGCGGTCGATCTCCATCGGCTTTTCCTTGTCCCGCAGATCCCGCATCGTGTCGAACAGGATCGACCGCAGGTCCCCGATTCCGTTGTTCTCCATTTCTCTTTCCCTCCTTCCGGTTGATCTGGCGCACCAGCGCGCCGCGCAGCTGGACGATCTCTGCGAGCGGCTTTGGCAGGTTGTGTACGGTGTTACGGCGCATGAGCTCACCGCGGGTGATGAGCTCCAGGTTCTCGATGCGGATGTCGCGCTTATCCTTGTTGATGAACGCCACCGCGTGGCCTTTCGGCAGCGGGCCGTTCGCGGCCTCCCATACGACCAAGTGGACCGCGCGCCAGCGGCGCTGCAGCGGCATGCCGTCGTTCACCTTCCGCTCGAGGTAGCCGTCCTTGCTGATTCGCTCCGTGCCTATTGGCTTGTAAAGCTTCACGGCCACGCCCTGGCGCACGCCCTTCTTGAACTGCGTCTCACGCATGCGCCCCGGCGCCCATCCGGGGCGACGCAGGCCCTTGTTGGCCGGCACGTGGCCCTTTGGGAAGCGCGAGCCGATGCCTTGCCGCCCCGTTGTGCGTCCGCAGGCCGGGCTGGCGTAGAACTCTGGCGACTTTCTCAGCCCGATGCGCTGCGCGGCCTGGTAGACCGTTGCTCGCGTCCTGTCCAGCATTACCGCGATTACCGCCGTTTTCATGTGCGGATACTGGGCCGCGAGCTGAGCCAGCTCGGCCGGGTGCCAAGCGCGGCGCGGCTCCGCGTGAAGGCGGCGCTTGGTCATGGGAACGCCTTTGTGAGCCTGCGATTGATCGGATGGCCGCGGCGCCGCACCAGGCGCGCGAGCAGCTCGCGGTCGTGCTGGTTGGCGGTGGCCTGGCGCAGCAGTCCGAAGTAGCTATTGGCCGTCGTGAAGACGTCGCCGGCGTCGGCATCGGACGTACGCCTCAGCGCCACCGTGAAGGTCCGCCGGCGGATCCGGCGGTGCCAGGGCTTGATCACCTGGCCCACGAAGTCCACGCCGCGATCGACGGGCTGCAGGATGGTCTTCGAGGGGTTGAGCGTTATGTGCAGCTCGCGCGGCAGGAAGGCCTTGATCTCGGCCAGGGCGGCCTGCAGCCAGGCGCGCGACTCGTGCAGCAGCAGGAAGTCATCGACATAGCGCACGTAGTGGTGCGCGCGCAGCACGTGCTTGGCGAACTGGTCGAGCCGGTCGAGGTAGACGTTCGCGAAGAACTGGCTCGACAGGTTGCCGATCGGCAGGCCGCGGTGCGAGGGCTGCTCGCCCAGGCGCTTGTGGGGCGGCACGAGCGCGAACTCATGGGCGCTGCCGCGCACGACCACGTCGGTGCGTGGGTCGTGGAAGAGCACCAGCTCGGCGAGATCCCGCCACCAGCCGGGCGCGACGCGCGCCTCGAGCAACGCGGCCAGCACGTTCTTATCGATCGCCACGAAGAAGTTGGCGACGTCGCACTTGAGATACCATGCCGGTCGCGACCAGTTGGCCGAGACGCTGCGCACCTTTGACTCAAGCCGCTCAATGGCATAGAGCGTCCCGCGGCCGGCGATGCAGGCGCAACTGTCCGCGATGAACGCGCGTTCGAACCTGGGCCCGATGCGGTTGTAGAGCAGGTGGTGCACGATGCGATCGCGGAAGGCGGCCGCCCACACCTCGCGCGGCTTGGGCCTGGTGACCACGAAGCAGATCGACGGGCCGGGGCGGTAGTGACCGCCGGCGAGCTCGTCGAAGAGCTGCACCAGGTTGCGCTCGAGGTCCAGCTCGAAGGCGAGCGCGCTCTTCGTGTTGCGCTTGTGCCGGCGGCAGTCGAAGTAGGCCGCCACCAGCTCGTGGAAGGAAGGTCCAGCATGGTCTGCCGCGCTTCGATCTGCGGACGGCCCGAGCCCGGAGCTCGTTGTCCTTGTGGTTGTTGTTCTGGTTGCCGTTGTTGAAGTTCTGGTACCAGGCGTAGGCCTCGTTGCCGGCGTACTGCGTCCATTCGCGCTATCCACGTCACCCCGCCGAAGGCCTCGGCCGATCAGCGGGGCGACTGCGCCGGGCCGGGCCCGGCTGGTGCCGGCGGTCTCCGTTGTGCGCATGGCGGTGGCCTCGTGGGCCAGCGGCGCGACCAGATTGATTCCCACGGGCACGATCGCCTTGGCGGTCATGCGGCAGGGGACTTCGCGGAGTACTTGCGCCACCCGTTCGCCTGCTTGCCGATCGCCGCGGTGAGCTCGATCGCGCGAGCGTGCTGCTTAAGCGCGATCAGCTTCATGTCCGAGGCGAGGCGGAAGAGCAGCTCGGCCACCTGCAGGCGCTCGATCATCCGGTCCAGGTGCGGCACCTTGTCGGCTGCCGCGTTGGCACGATAGATCAGCACCACCAGCTCGAGACACTCCTCCCGCACCTTGGCGCCCATGGTGGCCTTGAAGTCGCGTGGCATGTGCCGCGTGATCTCCGTGGCCAGCACGAGCAGCTGGTACGTGACCTTGTAGATCGGCAGGGTCGAATGGAGGGCCATGCTGGAGAAGGGCTAAATCACTGAATGACTAAAGGCAATCTGCGGACGGCCCGAGCCC
>CBDDSA010000083.1:0-4862 GCA_965233185.1 uncultured bacterium | reverse complement strand
CCGATACGCACCATCACGGGCTCAATGGAACCGTCCTGGGAGACAAGCTCGAGCAGCCGTTCCGCTACGGTCTCCATATGAGCTGGGCGCGTCATCTTTGCGGCCTAACGTGAATTGGTTGACGAAATGGTTGACATGGTTAGTCGATTGCAAGTCGCCATTTTTGGTGTGTGAGGCTGACTTTCCCTCTTCCTCAGTAAGTTACCTGCGGATCGGACGGGAAGCAATTCGACCTTTGGCGCCAAAATTGCCGGGCTTCCGTTCGGAGAACCCCCGCTCGCCTGCGGCTCACGGCCCCCTTGTCAGGGGGCCAGAAGAAGCAGCGGGCTAGTAGGTGCGGAAGCGGATGGTGGGGTCGCGCTTGACCTGGTCTACGAGCGCGACCTCCCACGCGAGGTATTCCTGCGCGTGCTTCTTGTAGTCGGAGGCGTGGTCGTAGGGCTTGTACCAGACGTCGTCGCGCGTGGTGGTGACGCGCTCGACGCCCTGCTCGGCGGGTTTGCCGGCGGCGAGCCAGGCGGCGTTGCCGCCATCAAGCACCTTCACTTGCGGCCATAGCGCGGCGGCTTCGGGGGCGGCTAGGTGGGCGAGCAGGCCGTCCTCCGAGGTGAGGATTAGGAGGCTCACCTCTCCGATCTTGGCGCGCGCGTCGCCGAGCCGGGAGCGCACGCCCCACCACGCGCCGGGGATGTGCGCATGGTTGAAGCGCAGGCTGGTGGAGAGGTCGAGCACCGCGGCGCCCGAGACGTCGCTGACGGTCGGCCATTGCTTTACCGCGGGCGGCGGCCGCGGGCCGCTTTCCAGGGCGAGCCCCGAGATGTCATCGAGCGCATAGACCTCGGGCCAGCCCATCTGGTTGAGCCACGAGGCGGTCATCACGGCGCGCACGCGTTCCGGGTCGACCAGCACCACGCGCGCGTTGCGCACGGCGACGTATTCGTCGCTCGCCTGCACCAGCTGTCCGCCCGGCGCATGGCGGGACCCGGCAAGGTGCGAGCGCTCGAACTCCTCGCGCGTGCGCACGTCGAGCAGGTAAAGGGTGCGCGACGGGTCTTTCGCCCAGCCCTGCACTCGCGCCGGCGTGGCGAACTTCACCTCGAAGCGTGCGGCTACGCGCGCCGCCGCCTCGAGCGCCTTGCCGCGCCCCTCGGGCGAGGGCGCGGGTGCGACCCGGCGCGAGCCGCGCTCGCAGGAAAGCCCGGCGAGGTCCCAGCCCATGGTGCCGTCCTTCAGCGCCACCACCGGATTGGGTATGCCGGCGTTGCGCAGCGACTGGCAGCCGATGATGCTGCGGGTGCGCCCGGCGCAGTTGACGACCACCAGGGTGTCCGGATCAGGGGCGAGGTCGTGCACCCGGTAGGCGAGCTCCGCCCCGGGCACGTCGACGCCGCCCGGGATGTTCATGCGGTGGTATTCCTCGAAGGGCCAGGAGTCGAGGATGACGACCTTCTGCTTCTTCGCCAGCATGTCGTTGACCGCCTCGGGCGGCATGCGCGGGGTGTGGTACTGGTGCTCCACGAACTCGCCGAACGCTGTGGCCGGCTCGTTGACGCCGCTGAAGAGCTCGCCGCCGGTGGCCTTCCAGCCGGCGCAGCCGCCCTCCAGGATTGAGACATCGGTGTAGCCCAGCTCGGCGAGCTTGCGCGCCGCCTGCTCGGCGAGCCCCTCGGCGCCGCCGTCCAGGACCACCACCGGGACGCTCGCCCGGGGCACGAGGTCGCCGGCCATGAGCTCGAGCCGGGATACGGGGGCGGAGCAGGCGAAGAACGGGTGGCCGCGGTAATGCACGCCCTGCTCGCGCACATCGAGCAGGGCGATCTCGCCGCCGGCGGCCAGCGCGGCCTGCACTTGCTTGGTCGTAAGGGTCTTCATGGGAGTAGATTAACGGCCCGGGTTTCTTGCGGAGGAGAATCGCCATGGCATTGAAAGTCACCAAGGCCGACATTTGGGCGGCGAGCATCGAGGACCGCGCCGGCGGCGCGGCGGACCGGCTGGAGGCGCTGTCCAAGGCGGGCGCCAATCTCGAGATGCTGCTCGGGCGGCGCACGGAGCAGCCGGGGCAAGGCGTCATGTTCGTGACGCCGGTGAAGGGCGCAAGGGCAGTGAAGGGCGCGCAGGCGGCGGGCTTCAGCAAGCCGCAGAACATCCATTCGGTGCGCATCGAAGGCGGCGACAAGCCGGGGCTGGGCGCGCGGATCGCGCGCGCTGGGCGAGGCCGGCGTGAGCTTTCGCGGCATATCCGCGGTCGCCATCGGGCGCAAGTTCATCAGCTACATTGCCTGCGACAGCGCCGATGACGCGACCAAGGCCGTAGCCGCGCTGCGCAAGCTGCGCTGAGCGCTCAGCGCACACCGTAGATCTCCTCCGCGAAGTCGCCGCGCGACACGCTGAGCGTCGCGCGGCGCCGGCCCTTGTCGGCCGTCAGCACGGCGCGCTCGGCGCCGTCTTCCCAGCGCACCTTGTAGATCTCGCGCTCGCCCTTGCTGCCGGGGTCGACCTTGTCGCGCGCTTCCGCGACCGGCGCTCCATAGCGCGGCTTCACGAACTGCGCGACGCGGTCCGCGTCGCGCGCGTCGAAGGCCACGTCGAACGCCTGCACGCGGTCGCTCTTCAGGTAGAAGGTGATGCGCGCGGCCACCCCGCCGAAGCTGATCCGCGCATCGTCGCAGCGCCGGTCGGCCGCCCGGCTGGTCCACTGCAGCGGCTGGCAATGCGCGCTGGGAAACTGCTGCAGGATGGCCTTCTCGCGCGCGCCCAGCGCCACGCCGTTGGCATCGAAAGCCGCGGCGGCCGGCAATGCCGCCAACAGCATAAATGGGGTCAGACCCCATTTATTTCCCATCGAGCTCCCGATAGCGGAAACAACCCTTGTCGTGATCGTTCACCATGCCGACCGCCTGCATGAACGCGTAGACGATGGTCGGCCCGACGAAGCGGAAGCCGCGCTTTTTCAAATCCTGCGACAGGCCCGCGGCATCGCCGAAGCTCCAGACGTATTTCGCGAAGCTGCCGAATTCCTCCTTGATCGCGAGCACGCCGCGCGCGTTGGCGATCGTCGCGTCGATCTTGCCCGCGTGCCGCACGATGCCCGCATCGGCCAGCAGGCGGCGGCGCTTGCTTGCGCCATACCGCGAGACTTTCGCGGGGTCGAAGCCGTCGAACGCCTTGCGGTAGTTCGCGCGCTTGGCGAGGATGGTGTCCCAGGAGAGCCCCGCCTGCGCGCCCTCGAGGGTGAGGCATTCGAAAAGCTTGCGGTCGTTGCGCAGCGGCACGCCCCATTCCTTGTCGTGGTAGGCGATGGCGAGCGGGTTCTTCGGCCAGGCGCAGCGCCGCTTCATGGGGTGGGCACCTCGCGCGCGAACCCCTCGTACAGGTCGAGCATGCGCTCGCGCCAGGCGCACAGCGGATCTTCGGGCGCCAGCACCTCGCTCGCGCTCATGATGCGCGCCCACTGGAACACCGAGAACAGGATGTAGTCCGCATAGGCCGGGGCCGCGCCGCACACATAGGCCTGGCGCTTCAAGGCGGCCTGCATGGGCTCCACCGTGCGCCCGAGGCGGCGCAGCGCGTCCTCGCGGCCGGCGCGCGTTTCCTCGAGCGTTTTCTTGAGCACGCGCTGCATCGATTCGCGGAAATAGGCCTCGTCGGCCCCATCCACGCGCTCGTGGATGTCGGCGGCGATCACGTTCAGCATGGCCGGAACCACCGCGCGGTCCACCCACGCGTTGAACGCCTGGGTGACGCCTCGGCCGATTTCGCCGCCAAACAGGGCGGGCGCCTGCGGATAGGCGCGCTCCAGGTGCTCGGCGATCTTCCACGAGTCGCGCACGACGGCCGCGCCGTCGCGGATCACGGGCACCGTCTTGCCGCCGGAGAAGGCAATGGCCGCCTTGTCGGTCATGCAGACAGGATGCGGCTCGAACGCCAGGCCCTTGTGCCTGAGCGCCATGCGCGTGCGCCAGGAGAACAGGCTGTAGCGCCGTGCGTCCTTGCCCTCCAGCTCCCAGAGCTCGATCACGCCGCCTTCTTCACGCCGCTGTCTTTCACTTCGTGGCTCGCCGGGCGCGCCTTGAGGCGCAGGTCCTGCAGCTCGACGCGCTCGCGGGCGGCGTTGCGGAAGGCCTGGTCGCGGCCCGACAGGTACTGCGGCGGCCAGAATTGCGGCAGGTGCTGATACCACGCCGAGGCTTGCAGGGTGAAATAGGGATTGGCGAGATGCGGCCGCGCGAGCGCCACTAGGTCGGCCTTGCCGGCGGCGAGCAGTGTGTTCACCTGGTCGGGCGTGGTGACCGCGCCCACGGTCATGGTGGCGATGCCGACCTCGTTGCGCACCCAGTCGGCGTAGGGCGCCTGGTACATGCGGCCATAGACCGGCTTCTGGCCGGGCACCGTCTGGCCCGTGGAGCAGTCGATGAGGTCGCAGCCGGCCTGCTTCAGCATCCGGCTAAGCGCGATAAGGTCCTCGCCCGACAGCCCCCCGGGCGCCCAGTCGGTGGCCGAGATGCGCACCGACATGGGCTTCTCCTGCGGCCAGGCCGCGCGGCACGCCTTGAACACCTCCAGCGGGAAGCGCATGCGATTTTCTATCGATCCGCCGAAAGAATCTTTTCTCTGGTTGGTGAGCGGGGAAATGAAGCTCGCCAGCAGATAGCCGTGCGCCATGTGGAGCTCGAGCATGTCGAACCCGGCCTCGTTCGCGTATCGCGTGGAGCGGATGAAATCGTGCAGCACCTTTTCCATGTCCGCGCGCGTCATCTCGCGCGGCACCTGCGAGACGCCCTCGCAGTAGGGAATGGGAGAGGCGGAGATCACCGGCCAGTTGCCGCTGTCCAGCGGATGGTCCATGCGCTCCCAGCCGAGCT
>CBDDSA010000082.1:0-2654 GCA_965233185.1 uncultured bacterium | reverse complement strand
CAAGCGGCGGATGCCGCGCAGCTGAACGCACAGGCCGCGCGCCAGCAGACGCTGGACGCGGAGAGCCGCGCGCGCCGACTGGAAGCGCAGCTCAGTGAGATGGAAGCCAGGAAAACCGAGCGCGGCATGGTCATCACGCTCGGCGACGTGTTGTTCGACACCAACATGGCCCAGCTCAAATCGGGCGGGATGCGCAACGTGCAGAAGCTGGCGGACTTCTTCAAGCAGTATCCGCAGCGCAACGTCATGATCGAGGGCTTCACCGACAGCACCGGCAGCACCGGCCGCAACCAGGAGCTCTCGGACGAGCGTGCCGATTCGGTGCGCATGGCCTTGCTGGACATGGGCATCAGCGCCGAGCGCATGACATCGCGGGGATATGGCGAATCCTACCCCGTGGCCGGCAACGACACCGCGTCGGGCCGACAGCTGAACCGGCGCGTGGAGATCGTCGTTTCCGACGACAACGGAAGCATCGCTCCGCGGTGAGGTGACCCCCCCGGGGGGCGCCGGGAATGGAAGCGCCGGCCTTGTGCCGGCGTTTTCGCCTTTCCTTGGCACCGATCTGCTGTCTGGTAAGGTTCTTGCCACCGCAAGATCGAGATTGGTCGCCCCAAGGTGAAGCTCGTCATAGCGCAGATGCAGCACGAGACGAACACGTTCTCGCCCATCCCCACGCCGTGGGAGGCGTTCGGGAACAACGGCCCTTTCATCGGGCGCGAAGCGTTCGAGGCGATGAGCGGCACGGCGTTGCCGATGGCCGCCTTCCTCGACCTGGCGCGCAAGGAGGGCGCGGAGATCGTCACGCCGGTTGCGGCCTGGGCCAACCCGAGCGGACCGGTGGACGGCGGGGCTTATGACCAGATCTGCGCGCTGGTCTGCGATGCGGTCCGGCAGGGATGCGACGCGGTTTTCCTGGACCTGCATGGCGCGATGGTCGTCGAAGGCCGCACCGACGATGGCGAAGGCACGCTGCTCGAGCGCATCCGGGCCATCGCGCCGGAGGTTCCGATCGCCGTCTCGCTCGATCTTCACGCCAACCTGAGCGACCGGATGGTGCGCAACTGCAACGTCATCGCGGGCTACAAGACCTATCCGCACGTGGATCAATACGAGGCCGGAGAGCTTGCCGGCAGCATCCTGCTGCGCCGCTTGAAAGGCGAGGTCGAGCCGGTCATGGCATGGGGAAACCGGCCGCTGCTCGCCCATACGCTGCGCCAGAACACCTCGGAAGGCGCGATGCGGGATTTCGTGGACGCCGCGCGCGCCGCCGAGCGCAGGGGCCTGCTGGCCGCGACCGCGTTCGGCGGCTTCCAGCAGGCCGACATCCACGACGCCGGCATCAGCGCGGTGGTCGTCGCCGACCGCGACACCGCCGCGGCCCGGGCGGCGTGCGACGCCATTCTCGATACGGCATGGCGGCAGAAGGAGGACTTCATCTACCGCGGCCGCCCGCTCGGAGAGGCTCTCCTGGAGGCCAAGCGCCTGGGCGAGGAAAGCGGCGGGCCGGTGCTCCTCCTCGACCATGCCGACAACTGCGCCTCGGGCGCAACCCAGGACACGATGCACGTCCTCGGGGCGGCGCTGCGCCTGGGCCTGAGCGGCATCGCGATGGGAACGGTCCGCGATCCCGAGGCGGTGGCCCGCATGGTGGAGGCGGGTATCGGCAGCCGCGTCACGCTGCCGGTCGGCGGCAAGGTGGACATGCCGGCCATCGGCCGCAAGGGCGAGCCGATGCAGCTGACCGGCGTCGTGCGCAACATCACCGACGGCGAATACACCATCACCGGGCCGCAGTTCACCGGCATGCGCTGCTACATGGGCAGGACCGCCGTGCTCGACACCGGTCACGCGCAGATCGTCGTCACCGAGCGCAACCAGGAGCCGTGGGATCGCGGCGTGTTTGAAAGCGTCGGAATCCGCCCCGAGCGGCAGCGCTACCTGCTGCTCAAATCGCGCATGTACTACCGCCCGGTGTTCCTGCCGATCGCCAGGGGCTCGGTGCTGTGCGATGGCGTGGGCGTGGCCTCTTCCGACTGGAGGCAGTTCACGTACCGCAACATCCGCCGGCCGATCTATCCCGTCGACGAATCGGCATGGGCGCCGGCCTCGTGAAGATAACGCTCGCGACCGGAACGATGTCCGCGCAAGGGTGGCGCGATGCGCTGGCGCACGCATTTGCCGCCGCCGATCTCGAGGTCGACCTGCAGCTTTGGAACGGCCATCCGATCGGCGCGCGCTATGCCATCGTGTGGCTGCCGCCGGAAGCGCTGTTCGCCGCCGAGCCCGGGCTGCGCGCGGTGTTCAATCTCGGTGCCGGCGTGGACGCGTTGCTGGCTCGCGGGGCCGTTCCCCCGCAACTCCCCATCGTTCGCCTCGTCGACGCGGGCATGGCGCCGAAGATCGCCGAGTACGTGTGCTTTGCCATTGCCCGCATCACGCGCGGGCTGGATCGCTTCGCACCGCCGCCGCACGGCTTGCGCGATTGGAACGCGGCTCGGCCCCGCGACGCCGCGCCGCGCGTGGGAGTGCTGGGCCTGGGCGCCATGGGCGCAGCCATCCTCGAAGCGGCGGCGCGTTTCGGCTATCCGGTGGCCGGCTGGTCGCGCAGCCCTCGCCGGATCGCGGGCGTCGAAACGTTCGCCGGCGCAGAG
>CBDDSA010000081.1:0-10908 GCA_965233185.1 uncultured bacterium | reverse complement strand
TCGCGGAAAGCGTGCCGCCGCACTACCTGGGCGTCGCGTACGCCGTGCGCTCGGTGGTCGGCTTCGGCGCGGGGGTGGTCAGCCCGTTTGTCTTCGGCCTGGCGCTCGACGTCGCCGGAGGCGGCGCAGGGACGACGCATGGGTTTGCCTGGGGCGTTGCCTGGACCACCCTGGGTATCGGGGCGCTGCTCGGTCCGGTGGCAACCTGGAAGCTGCGGCGATGACGCCCGCGCCGACGGTCCCAGGCACCCGGGCGTCGGGCAGGGCAACCCGTAGAACCTTCGATTGAGATAGGCCGCGACGTCGGCGACCTCCTCCGCGCTCCACTGCTGCCCGGCGACTTGCTGCCAGCGCGTCACCTGATAGACGAGATCGCCCCATGAACGCACCACGCGCTTGTCGCGCCAATGCGCCTGCGTCGTATGGCAGGCCGCGCATGCAGTGCCATACAGCAACTCCCCTCGCGCAGCATCCGCAACGGGCCCAGTACTTTGCTGCGGCGAGGGGGTCGTGCAGGCCGCCAGCAGAATGGCGGAAACCATTAGCGCGAAGCGCATACCTACGCTATGCAGGATATGTTCCCAGCCGCGGAACGGCTTGCGGAGCTTGCGGTCTGACCGCCATGGCCGATAACCGCACCCCTTACGTTCCCCCCGACCCGACGCAGATCGATGCGAGCAACGCGGAAGCGCTGCGCTACTGGTCCAAAGCCCTGGAAGTCCCCGAAGAGAAAATCCGCCGTGCCGTGCAGAAGGTCGGGCCGATGCTCGAGACAGTCAAGACCGAGCTGGGTATTGGCGGCGTGGGGTAGCGGAGCTCGTCCTGATCCGCTGGTGCAGATCGGGCTTGTAGCCGAGCGCGAAGAACACCTCGGCGGCGAGGAAGATGGGCGCGACGAAAATCTGGAACAGGTTGTCGGCTAGCGCCGGCCTGCGTCCCTCGAAGACATGGCCGACCAGCTGCAGGACCCAGCCGCCCACAAAAAGGCCCGCGAACCAGGCCCAGCCCTGGGCAGACGCGACCGGCGCGAGCCATTCGGCGAGCCAGATCAGCGCGGCGATGATGAGCAGCATCGCCAGGGCAAGCGGCACGTCGAGGAGAAAGTAATAGGCCAGCGCTGCGGCGCCGAGGAGCATCGCGGCCGTCAGGCCGAACCCGGCCACCTCCAAGCGCAGCCACGAAAGCGGGATCAGGATGGCCAGCATGATCACCGGCACGCCAATGAAGTGCGTCGCCCGGTTGCGGGCATCCCGGTGATACGCCGCATAGACGGCCATTTGCTCTTCGAGCGTTTTCATAAACACACTATAATTCAGCGTTTTAACCGAGTCCATGGTCGTTACGCACGGCTCTTTGGAGCGCGCCCGGGGCCGGTGTGCGCTGACCATCGGCAACTTCGACGGCGTGCACCGCGGCCACCGCGCGCTCATTGAGCGCGTTGCGGCCAGGGCCGCCGAGCTTGATTTGACCTCCTGCGTACTGACCTTCGAGCCGCACCCGCGCGAGTTTTTCGCTCCGCAGGGCGCGCCGTCACGGTTGAGCCGCTTACGCGACAAGCTCGACCTGCTGGCGGCGGCCGGGGTGCAGCACGTACACGTGGCGCGCTTCAACGCCCGCTTTGCCGCCCTTTGCGCGCAGCGGTTTATCGAAGAGGTGCTGGTGCGCGCCTTGGGCACGCGATGGCTGCTGGTCGGTCGGGATTTCCGCTTCGGCGAGCGCCGCGCCGGGGATTTCGCCGCGCTGCAGGCCGCCGCCCCACGGCACGGCTTTGAGCTGCAATCCATGCCCGACGTGCTCTGGGAAGGGGTGCGAGTGTCGAGCTCCGCCGTGCGCGCGGCGCTCGAGGCGGGCGACCTGCGCCGCGCCGAGCGCCTGCTCGGCCACCCGTACGAAATCAGCGGGCGGGTGGCGCACGGCGCAAAGCTCGGCCGCGCGCTCGGGTTCCCCACGGCGAACATCGTGCTGACGCGCCCGCCGCCCCTTTCGGGAATCTTCGTCGTCGAGGCCGGGCGCTTCGGGCGAGGCGTAGCGAGCGTGGGCCGGCGTCCCACCGTCAATCCGGTGCCCATGCCGCTGCTGGAGGTGCACCTGTTCGACCACCAAGCCGACTTGTACGGCGAGCGCATGCGCGTGCGCTTCCTGGAAAAACTGCGCGACGAGGAAAAATACGAGGGGCTGGAGGCGCTGAAGCAGGCGATCGCGCGCGATGCGCGGCAGGCGCGGGAGTACTTCGCACACCATGGCTGATTACAAAGATACCCTCAACCTCCCCGAGACGCCTTTCCCCATGCGCGGCGACCTTGCCAAGCGCGAGCCGCAATGGGTAAAGCAATGGCAGGAAAAAGGCGTCTACCGCCGGCTGCGCGCCATCGCGAAGGGTCGCCCGCGTTTCGTGCTGCACGACGGCCCGCCCTATGCCAACGGCGACATCCACATCGGCACCGCGGTCAACAAGATCCTGAAGGACATCATCGTCAAGTCGCGCACCCTTGCCGGCTTCGACGCGCCGTACGTGCCGGGGTGGGATTGCCACGGCATGCCGATCGAGGTGCAGATCGAGAAGAAGTACGGCAAGAACCTTCCCGCGGCGGAGACCCAGCGGCTGTGCCGGGCCTTCGCCACCGAGCAGATCGAGCGCCAGAAGAAGGACTTCGAGCGACTCGGGGTCCTGGGAGATTGGGAAAATCCCTACCTCACCATGGCGTTTCGCAACGAGGCGGACGAAATCCGCGTGCTCGGCAGGCTGCTGGAGCAGGGCTACGTGTACCGCGGCCTCAAGCCGGTCAACTGGTGCTTCGACTGCGGCTCGGCGCTGGCCGAAGCCGAAGTCGAATACGAGGACCGCAAGGATCCGGCAATCGACGTCGGCTTCGCCTTTGCCGAGCCGGAAAAGCTCGAGCGCGCTTTCCAAACCAAGATTCAGAAGCCGGGCTTTGCGGTGATCTGGACGACCACGCCATGGACCTTGCCCGGCAACCAGGCGCTCAACGTGCATCCCGACCTGGTGTACCACCTGGTGGACACCGAACGCGGGCTGCTGATCCTCGCCGCGGAGCTGGCGCAGGCCTGTCTCTCGCGGTATGGCCTCGCCGGCAAAGCCATCGCCTCCTGCAAGGGCGCGGCTCTGGAAAACATACGCTTCTGGCACCCGTTCTATGAGCGCGCCGCGCCGATCTACCTCGGCGATTACGTCACGCTGGACGCGGGGACCGGCGTGGTGCATTCGGCGCCGGCCTACGGCGTGGAGGACTTCGAGTCGTGCCGCCGCTACGGCATGAAGGACGAGGACATTCTGACGCCGGTGATGGGCGACGGCCGCTTCGCCGAGTCGCTGCCCATGTTCGGCGGCATGATGATCTGGGACGCCAACGCCAGGATCCTGAAGGTGCTGGAGGAGCGCGGCGCGCTGTTCTCCAAGGAAAGCCACGCGCACAGCTACATGCATTGCTGGCGGCACAAGACGCCCGTCATCCTGCGTGCGACCACGCAGTGGTTCGCCTCCATGGACAAGCCGGTGCGTGGCGACTCCCTGCGGGCGACGGCGTTGCGCGGCATCCAGAACACCGAGTTCTTTCCCGCCTGGGGCCAGGCCCGGCTGCACGGCATGATCGCCAATCGACCCGACTGGACGCTGTCGCGGCAGCGGCAGTGGGGCGTGCCGATGCCGTTCTTCCTGCATCGCGAGACCGGCCAGCTGCACCCGCGCACACCGGGATTGCTCGAAGCCGTGGCTAAGGAAGTGGAAAAGCGCGGCATCGAGGCATGGCAGTCCATTACTGCCGAATCGCTGCTCGGGGCCGCCGAGGCGGCCCATTATGAAAAGAGCCGCGACACCCTGGATGTCTGGTTCGATTCCGGCTCCACCCACTTCACGGTGCTGCGCGGCTCGCATTCACAGGACACGGCTTTCCCGGCTGACCTGTACCTCGAGGGTTCGGACCAACACCGCGGCTGGTTTCATTCCTCCCTGCTCGTCTCGTGCATGCTCGACGGCGCGCCGCCGTACAAGGGATTGCTCACGCACGGCTTCGTCGTCGACGGCGAGGGGCGCAAGATGTCGAAGTCCAAAGGCAACGTCATCGCGCCGCAACAGGTGTCGAGCACGCTCGGCGCGGAGATCCTGCGCTTTTGGGTCGCCTCCACCGACTATTCGGGCGAGCTGTTCATCTCCAACGAGATTCTGAAGCGCGTGGTGGAGGGCTACCGCCGCGTGCGCAATACCCTGCGCTTTCTTCTGGCCAACACCTCGGACTTCGACGCGCGCAGGCATGCGCTGCCGGTTGACGAGATGCTGGAGGTGGACCGCTATGCTCTTGCCATGACCGCGCGCCTGCAGGAAGGCGTGGCCGCGGACTACGCGCGCTACCAGTTCCACCTGGTGGCGCAGAAACTGCAAAGCTTCTGTTCCGAGGACCTCGGCGCGTTCTTCGTCGACATCCTGAAGGATCGCCTCTACACGTGCAAGGCGGACTCGAAGCCGCGGCGCTCGGCGCAGACGGCGCTCTACCACATCACCCACAGCCTGGTGCGCCTGATGGCGCCGATCCTCACGTTCACCGCGGAGGAGCTATGGCAGGTGTTCGGTGGCAAGGAACACGACAGCGTTTTCTTCCAGACGTGGCACGAGCTGCCGCGTCCGGCCGACGGCGCCCGGCTACTGGAAAAGTGGCAGCGCTTGCGGGAGCTGCGCGACCCCGTCCGAAAAAGCATCGAGGCGCTGCGGGCCGAAGGGAAGGTAGGGGCATCGCTTCAGGCGGACGTGCACTTCCAAGCCGAGGGCAGCGACTACGAGCTGCTTGCAAGCCTGGGCGCCGAGCTCAAATACCTGTTCATTACTTCGGCCGCAGCCGTGACGCGGGGCAGCACGGCGGTGCAGGTTCGCCCCAGCACGCACTCGAAATGCGAGCGTTGCTGGCATTACCTTGACGACGTGGACGCTGAAGGACTGTGCGGCCGCTGCCGGACGAACCTGCACGGGCCGGGAGAGGCGCGCACCTATGTCTAGGCCCTGGCGCTGGTTTCTCGTTGCCGCCGCAATCGTGGTCGCCGACCAGCTCACCAAGTGGGCGGTGCTCGCGCGCTTCGCACCCGGCGAGCGTCTCGAAGTCACGCAATTCTTCAACCTGGTGCTGGCGTTCAACACGGGTGCCGCGTTCAGCTTTCTCGCCGGCGCAGGCGGCTGGCAGACGCCGGTGCTGGTGGCTTTCGCGATCATCGCGGCGGTCGTGGTTTCGGTCCTGCTGGTGCGCTCGCCCGGCCGCCGGCTCTTCTGCGCAGGCCTGGCACTCATTCTGGGCGGAGCGCTGGGCAACGTCATCGACCGGCTGCGCTACGGCCACGTGGTGGATTTTCTGGACTTGCATGCTGCCGGCTGGCACTGGCCGGCGTTCAACGTGGCCGACTCTGCCATCACCGTGGGTGCCGCGCTGCTGATCGTCGACGGATTCAGGCATCATGAAGGGCGAGCTCGCGCTGCTTCTTAAGGCGCTTGCCTTCGCCTCGCACAAGCACCGCGACCAGCGGCGCAAGGATGCCGAGGCTTCGCCCTACATCAACCACCCGATCGCGCTCGCCGACGTGCTGGTGAACGAGGGCGGGGTCACCGACATAGAGGTTCTGTGCGCGGCGCTGTTGCACGATACGGTGGAGGACACCGCCACCACGCACGAGGAGCTGGTGAATGCCTTCGGCTCGCGCATCGCGCGCATCGTCGCCGAGGTCACCGATGACAAGGAGCTGCCCAAAAGCGAGCGCAAGCGCTTGCAGATAGAGCACGCCGCGGCGCTCAGCCGCGAGGCCAAGCTCGTCAAGCTGGCCGACAAGATCTGCAACCTGCGCGACGTCGCCACCCGGCCGCCGGCCGACTGGAGCCTCGAGCGGCGGCGCGAGTATTTCGACTGGGCGCGGCGGGTGATCGACGGCCTGCGCGGCGTGCACCCGCGCCTGGAGGCCGCCTTCGACGCCGCCTGCGGCGAGCGGCCCGGATGAGGGACAATCACGCCATGAACGCGAATCATCCTATGGAGCTCATGCTCGCCAATCCGCGCGGCTTCTGTGCCGGCGTGGAGCGCGCCATTGCCATCGTCGAGCGCGCCCTGCAGCAATTCGGTGCGCCGATCTACGTGCGCCACGAGATCGTGCATAACAAGTTCGTCGTCGAGGACCTGCGCGCCAAGGGAGCGGTGTTCGTCGAGGAGCTGGACGAAGTGCCGCGCGGCAGCACCGTCATTTTCAGCGCCCACGGCGTGTCGAAGGAGGTGCAGGCCGACGCCGCGCGGCGCGGCCTCAAGGTGTTCGATGCCACCTGCCCGCTGGTCACCAAGGTGCATGTGGAGGTGGCCAAGATGCTGCGCGAGGGCTACGAGATCGTGATGATCGGCCACCGCGGCCATCCCGAGGCCGAGGGCACCATGGGCCAGGCAAGCGCCGGCATGCACCTCGTGGAAACTCTCGAGGAGGTGGCGCGGCTGCAACCGGTTTCCGAGCGGCTGGCGTATGTGACGCAGACCACGCTTTCGGTGGACGATGCGGCCGCGGTCATCGCGGCGCTCAAGGCGCGCTTTCCCGCGATACGGGGGCCCAAGCGCGACGACATCTGCTATGCCACTCAGAATCGCCAGGACGCGGTCAAATTCATGGCGCCCAAGTGCGACGTGGTCATCGTGGTGGGCTCGCCGAACAGCTCGAACTCCAACCGGCTGCGCGAGGTGGCCGAGCACATGGGAGCGCAGGCATACATGGTGGACCGCGCGGCCGACCTGCGGCCCGAGTGGGTCTCCGGCAAGCGGCGCGTCGGCGTAACTGCGGGCGCTTCGGCGCCGGAGATCCTGGTAAACGAGCTTATCGCCCGCCTGGAGGCGCTGGGCGCCGGGCGGGTGGTGCCGCTGGAAGGCATCACCGAATCGGTGGTGTTCACTTTGCCGCGAGGCCTCGGTCGTTGAGCGCCAGGCGAGCGCTGTCACGCAGCTTGGTGGCGCTCGCGGCCTTCACGCTCTCCTTCGCGGCGCTGGCAGCGGACGATGTCCCGGCCAGCGAGCTCGCGAAACAGGCGAGGCAGGGCAGCGCCCGGGGGCTGGAGGCGCTACAGCAGCGCGCCGCCCAAGACGACTTACAGGCGCTGTACCAACTGGGCTTGCTGCACCTTTCCGGCACCGGCGTGTCGCAAAGCGATGCGCGTGCCGCCGAGCTTTTCACGCGCGCCGCGGAAAAGGGCCACGTCGCCTCGGCGCACAACCTGGCGGTCATCCTCGACCGCGCGCCGGGCGAGCTGCGCGACATCGGTGCAGCGCTGCGCTGGTACCGTCACGCCGCCGAGCGCGGTCATGCCCGCGCGCAGACGAACCTCGGCCAGCTCCTCGCCGAAGGCGTCGCCGCACCGCAGGACCTGGTGCAGGCGCGCGCCTGGCTCGAGAAGGCGGCCGGACAGGGGGAACGTCGCGGGCAGTACCTTCTTGGCATGCTTTACCTGGACGGCCGGGGCGTCGAGCGCGACGAGGCGAAAGCGGCCAAGCTCATCACGATTGCGGCGCAGCGCAACGAGCGTGACGCGCAGCTCCAGCTTGCGCTGCTCCTGGGAACCGGCCGCGCCATGCAACGTAACGAAACTCAGGCGCTCGAATGGCTGCGCAGGGCGGCGCGCCAGCGGCAGCCGCGGGCACAGTATCTTCTCGCGGTGGTTTACGCGCAGGGACTCTACGGCGTGCAGCGCGACGCGGTAGCGGCGGCGGATTGGCTGCGACGCAGTGCGCGCCAGGGTCACGCCCCTGCGCAGTACGCGCTCGGCATGGCCTACCAGTCGGGCATCGGCGTCCCCAAGGACGCGGAGCAGGCGCTCGGCTGGATCGCCGAAGCCGAGAAAAACGGTTACCCGGAAGCGATGGAGGCGATGAAGCACTTCCGCGAGCAGCGCCCGCGCCCGCCCGACTGATCTATTGCCCCGTCAGCCGTCGCGGGCTGTCGTAGCGCACCTCCAGCACGAGCTCCGCCTTGACCGCCTTTCCGGCTTTCATGGCCGGCGCGAAGCGCGCGGCGCGGAATGCTTGCTGCACGGCGTCCTCGAAGTATCCGGGCGGCTCGGCGTGCACGACGAGCACCTTGTCCACCGCGCCGGACTCCGAGACGTACAGCCGCACCACCACTCTGCCGGAGATGTCGCGCAGGAACGCGTCGTTGGGATATGCGGGCTCGATGTGCGAGCGCGGCGCAGGACGCAGGTCAAGCTCGCGCGCCAGGTAATAGCGCCTCGGGCGCTCCCCGTCGCGCCGCGCGGGTGGTGCGGGCGGCTGCCTGCTTACTGGCCCCTGATCAGGCCGCAACTCGGCTTGCAGCCAGCCAACCCCGCGTTCCTGCGCGGCCTGCGCAGGGCCGCCGCGCGCGTTCCAGGGCAGCGCGTCGAGCGCTAGCGCGGCGCCCAGGTGCAGCGCGCCGGAGGCCGCCAGCGCGCCGCCCAGCCGGAAGAGCCCCTCACTCGACGAAGAGCTCACGCCACGTGACCCTGCGGCCCGATACCGACGCGGCCGTCACCGGCGTGTCCTTGGTGATCTGCTGGTTGTCCGCGGTGGTCACGATGGTCTTGATCGTGTTGCCGATTTTGACCACGTTGATGCCCACCACCAGCGAGCCGGCGATGCGCACGCTCGCCGGCGTGTCGCTTAAGCCGTTCTGCACCGTGCCGCCCGTGCGGAAGTCGAGGAAGTTCAGCCAGCCGAAACCTCCCGCGACGCACGATTCGGTGCTGGGCACGTTGGACGGAACCACCAGCGTGCCCAGCTGCAGGATCGGGTCTACGTTCACGCGCTCGGCCGCATCCTCGCCGCTGCCGCCGTCGGGCAGGTCGATGAACCAGCCGCTGTCCGTACCGAAGCTGACCGGGTTGACGGTGCCGACCACGCGTTCGGCGGTGCCCGACTCGGCAAGCGTCTGCTTCACAAAGCCCGGGATGGCGCCGCTGCCGTCGCGCGTCATGTCATGCACGGTGGTGGTGCCCAGCATCGTATCCTTGATGGCATAGATGCTCTGGCGCTGGTTGTCGCTCTTGTCGGTCTCGCCGAGGAACCTCCCCGTGCCGACGAACACGACGCGGTGGCCGTCGGCTTCCGCCAGCTCCGGGCGCGTCGTGACGGGCTGGCCCGCGCCCCCGCCATCCGTCAGCGCGGCAAGCCGGGTCACGGAGTTGCGCACGACTTCGTCGCTGTGGTCGAGCTGGAAGCGCCACAGGTTGCCGTGCAGGTCGCCGCCGTATACGGCGAGCGCCGTGTTGTCGAGCAGCGCGTTATTCACCCAGGCATTGATGCGCGCCAGGCCGCTCGGATTGGTGGTATCCCCTTCGCCGGTCGTCAGGCGCTGCAGGATGCGGCCGGTCTGCGCGTCGACCACGTACAGGTAGCCGCGGCCGTCCCCCGGGCTGACGTTGTTGTAGCCGGAAGTGAACAGCACCACCCATCGTCCGTCAGACGGGCGTTTGGTGATGATGGGGTTGCCGAAGGTAAGGCCGATGTTGCAGTCCTCGCCGAAGCTGCCGCTGTTGGCTTCCGCATCGGTCAGGCACTGGGTTCCCGTGCCGCCCTTCACTTCCCACAGGCCCTTCGGCAGATCCGGGTGGGTGATGTCCAGGGCGTAATAACCGCGCCCGCCGGCGTTGAGGCCGCCCACCAGGATGGTATGCCAGGCACTCGCCGAGCCGCAGGGCGAGGACGAGGTATGCCCGAAGCAGACATCGCCCACCTGCGGCGAGCCGTCGGCGTAGAACCGGTGGTTGCTCGAGTAGTTTTCCTCCGCCAGGCGCTTCAGCGTCGGAAACAGCATGCTTGGGACGTAGGCCCAGCGCTCGGCGCCTTCACCGGTGATCGGGTCGGTATCCAGCGTACCGGTGAACTTGTCGTCGCTCGAGTCGTCCGAGGTGCTGACGCCGGCGTTCTGGTAGTAGGGCACGTTGTCCGGGTCGGTCTCGAAGGCGTGCAGCATGCCGTCGTTGGCCGCCACGTAGACGCTTCCCTTTCTCGTGCCCGCGGTGCCGTTGGTCGAATTGCGGAAGTCGATGTAGTAGGGGTCGGTGGCCGCGCTGTAGGAGAAGGGCGAGTTCTTCACATACGCGGGCTGCGCGTTGACGATGTCGCCGAGCAGGTGCGAGCGGTTGCGGTACAGGTCCGTGACCGCCACCCCGCCCGAGGTCATTTCGTTCGCCGTTTCACCTCGCAGGTAGCGCACCAGTGACGGCTTGGTGGCCGCGGCAACGCGCGGATCAGTGGCCAGCCAGGTCCCCGTCTGCAGCAGCGCGCCGTTCGCGCCACCCAGCGGGTCGAAGTGATCGTCCATCTCCTGCTGGGTCAGCAGCCCGCCGTCGCCGCAATTGGGGTTGCCGGCGGCGGGGGCGTCGGTGGGGCAGAAGCTGCGCAGCTTGTTCGCGTTCTGGGTGCGGGCGCCGCCGTCCACCGTGACGGTGGCGGTGGAGTCCGTATCCGCAGGATCGAACGTGTAGATCTTGCGGTCTAGCTGCGTGCGCCGGTCGAGCTGCGCCTGCGCCGACCACAGCTCGCGCGCCGAGATGACCCCGTCGGTCAAGCCGATGGTGCGGGCCTTCAGGTCGCCCGACCATTCCACGGTCTGGTACTGCGCAGTAAAGGCGAAGTTGTCGCCCGCCACGGGCTGCAGGTTGGAGGTCGCCGCCGCCGCGCCGGCGCCGATGCGCCGCTGCACCGAGCTCAGCACCTCGCTCAGGCCGCTCGCGAGCGCCACCGGGTTCTGGGCGCTGAAGAACCGCCCCTTGCCGTTGACCGCCGCATGCCACATGTCGTCGATGGTGGTTTCGGTGTCCGCGGTCGGCGAGGGCCACTGGTTGGGGGTGGTCACCGGATCGCCGTCGATGATGGCGTCGTAATCGATGCTGTTGCCTTGTTCCTGGTAACTCGG
>CBDDSA010000080.1:0-7039 GCA_965233185.1 uncultured bacterium | reverse complement strand
GGGCCTGCCGGCGCGCGCCATTCCGCTCGAGGTGCACCACATCGCGTCGATCGGCCTGGACACGCTGCTGGGCGCACTGTGCTACGGCGCGAGCCAGGTGGCGATTGTCTTTTCCGAAGAATCTGAAGGATACCTGGCGGCGCTGCGCGAGCAGGCGGCGCTGGGCGAGACGATCCTGCACGCGCTGGGCTACGAGGGGACGCATTTCGCGCTGCTCCCCGTCGAGCAACTGGAGAAGCAGCTCTGGGCGCTGGCGCCGGCGCAGACGGTCGCGGCGAGCGCCCCATTCAACCTGTCGCCCGAGAAGCGCACCACGCTGGACTTCGAGTTCGATCATCTGCTCAAGCAGGCGCCGCAGAAAAAGGAGCTTCTCGAGCTGGGTGCAGGCGCGCCCTTCGGCGCCCTGGTGGTCGACAAGCAGACCTGCACGCTATGCAAGGCGTGCATCGGCGCCTGCCCGGAGTCTGCGCTGATCGACGCCACCGAGGTGCCGGCGCTGCGCTTCATCGAGCGTAACTGCGTGCAGTGCGGGTTGTGCGCCGCCACCTGCCCGGAGAAGGCCGTCCAGCTGGTGCCGCGGCTGCTGCTCGGGCCGCAGGCCAAGGAAGCGGTGGTCCTCAACGAGGCGCAGCCCTTCTTCTGCGTTCGCTGTGCGAAACCGTTCGGCACGCGGCAGATGGTGGACAACATGCTGGCCAAGCTGGGCGGCCACTCGATGTTCGCCGGCGGCACGCGCAGGCTGCAGATGTGCGGCGACTGCCGCGTGGTGGACATGGTGGAAAACAAGAACGAAGCGACGATCTTCGATTTTCCGAAATGACGCAGGCGATGCAGTTCGTGTCGACCCTGCCGCCCGAGGAGGTGGCGCGGGCGAACTTCTACGGCCTGCTGGCGCGCCTGTTCTATGCGCCGCCGGACGCCGCGCTGCTGCAGGCCATGGCCGGCGCGGACCCGATCGACGCCGAAGACGGCGGCATCGGCCAGGCGTGGCAGCGCCTGGCGCGCGCCGCGGCGGCGGCCGACGCCGAAGCGGTGTGCGAGGAGTACGAGAATAGCTTCGTCGGCACGGGCCGGGCCCCGGTGAGTCTCTACACGTCCGCCTACACCATCCGCTACTCCAACGAAGTGCCGCTGGTTGCGCTGCGCGCAACGCTCGTCGAGCTCGGGCTTGCGCGGCGCGAGGGGGTGCACGAGCCCGAAGACCATATCGCCGCGCTGTGCGAGACCATGCGTCACCTTGTTGCACAGCAGAAGCGCGAGCTCGGCGAGCAGGCGCAGTTTTTTCACCGCTGGATGGCTCCCGCGATCGATCCGTTGTGCGATGCAATAGAGAAGCACGGCGGGACCGATTTCTATCGCCATGTCGCGGTTTTCGCCAAATGCTTTTTCCAGCTTGAACAATCCGCGTTTGAAATGCTTTAGAATTTTTGGAGCAGCACCAAAACCTATTAGAAGGAGGACGCCGTCATGACAGAGCGCACGAAGCGCCTTTCGCGCCGTAATTTCCTGCTGACCGTAGGCGCCGGCGGCGCCGCCACCGCCGCGGCGATCGTGGCGAAGAACGCCCCTTCTACTTCATCCCCGGACAAGAGCAAGCGCGGCTCGCGCGGCTATCACGCCACCGAGCACGTGAACAACTACTACCGCACCACCAAGGTCTGAGGAGGCCCCGCATGTTGCTCACCCGGAAAGCGACCTCGAGCGCTGTTCCCCAAAACCGGCTCGCGCGCGGCCTGCCGATGGCGAAGACCATCGACCGTCGCGGGTTCCTCAAGCGCTCGGGCCTGAGCGTCGGCGCGGGCGCCGTCGCCTCGCAGCTGCCCTTCAACTTCATCGGCGAGGCTCAGGCGCAGGACGCGGCCAAGAAGGTCGAGGTGAAGCGCACCGTCTGCACGCACTGCTCGGTTGGCTGTGCGATCGACGCGGTGGTGGAAAACGGCGTCTGGGTGCGCCAGGAGCCGGTGTTCGACTCGCCGATCAACCTGGGCGCGCACTGCGCCAAGGGCGCCTCGATCCGCGAGCACGGCGTCACCCACGACTCGCACCGCCTCAAGTACCCGGTGAAGCTCGAAGGCGGCAAGTGGAAGCGCATCTCCTGGGATCAGGCCTACGATGAAATTTCCGAAAAATTAAAGAAAATAAAGGCGGAGTCGGGCCCCGACGCCACCTTCTGGATCGGCTCGTCCAAGCACAACAACGAGCAGTCGTACCTGCTATGCAAGTGGGTGCGCCTGTTCGGCACCAACAACACCGACCACCAGGCGCGCATCTGCCACTCCACCACGGTCTCGGGCATCGCCAATACCTGGGGCTACGGGGCGATGACCAACTCGTACAACGACGAGCAGAACTCCAAGTGCATGCTGTTCTTCGGCTCGAACGCCGCCGAGGCGCACCCGGTGTCCATGCTGCACACCCTGCACGCCAAGGAAAACGGCGCCAAGGTCATCGTCGCCGATCCGCGCTTCACGCGCACCGCGGCCAAGGCCGACAAATACGTGCGCGTGCGCTCGGGCACCGATGTCGCGTTCCTGTTCGGCCTGCTGCACCACGTGTTCAAGAACGGCTGGGAAGACAAGAAGTACATCCAGGACCGGGTCTACGGCATGGACCAGGTGCGCAAGGAGGTCATGGAGAAGTACACGCCGGCGGCGGTCGAGGCGGTCACCGGGGTGCCGGAGAAGGAGATGTACGAGACGGCCAAGATCCTCGCCGAGAACCGGCCCGGCTTCATCATCTGGGCGATGGGCCAGACGCAGCATTCCAACGGCAACGCCATCGTGCGCGCCAGCGCCATCCTGATGCTGGCCCTGGGCAACGTCGGGCGCTCGGGCGGCGGCGCCAACATCTATCGCGGGCACGACAACGTGCAGGGCGCCACGGACATCGGTCCGAACCCGGACTCGCTGCCCGGCTACTACGGTCTCGCGCCGGGGTCCTTTGCCCACTGGGCGCGAGTGTGGAACATCGACCTTGACTGGCTGAAGAAGCAGTACCCGTCCGAGGCGATGATGACCAAGCCGGGCATCACGGTGTCGCGCTGGCACGACGCGGTGCTGGAGAACCCGGACCACCTGGACCAGGAAGGCCGCCTGCGCGCGGTGGTGTTCTGGGGCCACGCGCCCAACTCGCAGAGCCGCGGCCTCGACATGGTGGAGGCGATGAAGAAGCTCGACCTCATGGTGGTGGTCGACCCGTACCCCTCGGCAAGCGCGGCGATGTTCGCCATGGTGCGCCAGGACGGCGCCTACCTGCTGCCCGCGGCGACGCAGCTCGAGTGCGAAGGCAGCGTGACCGCCTCCAACCGCTCGCTGCAGTGGCGCGAGAAGGTGATCGATCCGCTGTTCGAATCGCGCACCGACCACATGATCATGTACCAGCTCGCGCAGAAGCTGGGCTTCGCCGACCAGCTGCTCGGCAAGAAGGACGGCAAGCAGAACATCAAGCTGGTGAAGGGCAAGGGCGGCATGGAGGAGCCCTCGATCGAAGACATCACGCGCGAATTCAACCGGGGTACCTGGACCATCGGCTACACCGGCCAGTCGCCCGAGCGGCTGCAGGCGCACATGAGGAACATGCATGTCTTCGACGTGAAGACGCTGCGCGCGCGCGGCGGCAAGGACGCGAAGACCGGCTACGACCTCACCGGCGATTACTTCGGCCTGCCCTGGCCGTGCCTCGGCACGGCCGCGGTGAAGCACCCGGGCTCGCCAAACCTGTACGACCAGACGCGCCACGTGATGGACGGGGGCGGCACGTTCCGCGCCAACTTCGGCATCGAGAAGGACGGCGTAAACCTGCTGGCCGAGGACGGCGTGCATTCCAAGGGCTCGGAGATCACCACCGGCTACCCGGAGTTCGACCATGTGCTGCTGAAGAAGCTGGGCTGGTGGGAGGAGCTTACCGCCGAGGAGAAGGCCGAGGCCGAGGGCAAGAACTGGAAGACCGACCTTTCCGGCGGCATCCAGCGGGTAGTGTTGAAGCACGGCTGCCATCCGTTCGGCAACGCCAAGGCGCGAGCGGTGGTATGGAACTTCCCGGACGGCGTGCCGCTGCACCGCGAGCCGCTTTACTCGCCCAAGCCCGACCAGGTGGAGAAGTGGCCCACCCACGACGACCAGAAGAACCGCTGGCGCATGCCGGTGCTGTTCAAGTCGGTGCAGCAGAAGGCGGTGGCCGACAAGGCGTACGAGAAGTTCCCCCTGGTCCTCACGAGCGGGCGGCTGGTCGAGTACGAGGGCGGCGGCGACGAGACGCGCTCCAACCCCTGGCTCGCCGAGCTGATGCAGGACAACTTCATCGAGATCAACCCCAAGGCGGCCGCTGACCGCGGCATCCGCAACGGCGAGTTCGTGTGGGTGAGCACGCCTTCAGGGGCGAGGATCAAGGTGAAGGCGAAGGTGGTCGAGGCCGTCGGCCCGGATACGGTGTTCATCCCGTTCCATTTCGCCGGCTGGTGGCAGGGCCAGGACATGCTGCCCTACTACCCCGAGGGCGCGGCGCCGATCGTGCGGGGCGAGGCGGTGAACACCGCCACGACGTACGGCTACGACATCGTCACCATGATGCAGGAAACCAAGACGACCCTCTGTCAGGTCGCAAGAGCATAAGGAGGCCACCATGGCAAGAATGAAATTCCTGTGCGACGCCGAGCGCTGCATCGAGTGCAACGGCTGCGTCACCGCCTGCAAGCAGGAGAACGAGGTGCCCTGGGGCGTCAACCGCCGCCGCGTGGTCACCATCAACGACGGGGTGGTGGGCGCGGAGAAGTCCATCTCGGTGGCGTGCATGCACTGCTCGGACGCGCCGTGCATGGCGGTGTGCCCGGTGGACTGCTTCTACAAGACCGACGACGGCGTGGTGCTGCACGACAAGGATCTGTGCATCGGCTGCGGCTACTGCTTCTACGCCTGCCCGTTCGGCGCGCCGCAGTTCCCGCAGGCGGGGGCCTTTGGCCTGCGCGGCAAGATGGACAAGTGCACCTTCTGCGCCGGCGGCCCGGAGGCCGACCGCAGCGACGCCGAGTTCACCAAGTACGGCCGCAACCGCCTGGCCGAGGGCAAGCTGCCGGCCTGCGCCGAGATGTGCTCCACCAAGGCGCTGCTGGGCGGCGACGGCGACGTGATCGCCGATATCTACCGCGAGCGGGTGCTGCGCCGCGGCAAGGGCTCCGAAGTGTGGGGCTGGGGCACGGCCTACGGGCCGGGCCGGCCGGGTGCGCAGCCGCCCGTACAGCAGCCGGCGGGGAAATCATGAAAATGAGGCACATCCTGCTGCTCGCGATCGCATCGGTCGGCCTGGCCGCGTGCGGCGAGCAGGCCCAGGTCACCCAGTACCAGCAGGGCAAGTACCAGGGCAAGCCCGATACGCGCGCCTGGGATAACGAGCCGGCCGCAGCGGCGCTGCGCGGCGGCAAGTGGACCAAGGGCAATCGCGAGAGCTGGGAGGAGACCATCAAGTCGCGCCAACTCGCCCAGCACGAGCACCGGCGGATCTACCAGTAACAGGAGGCGCGATGCCGATTCTTACCAGGCTGTGCCTGGCGCTAGTCCTCTCACTGTCCGCGAGCCTCGCGCTTGCGCAGTCCGAAGCGCAGGAGCAGCAGAAGCGGCAGGTCACCCAGCCGGGCAACAACGCCCCGGTCTGGCGGGATGTCCGGTCTGGCCAGGAGAACTACACCACCGTGCAAGGCCGGGAGGCCGGGGTGCTGGTGCAATCGGCCGGCGAAACCTGGCGCCAGATCCGCAATGGCCCGGTGACGTTCTACGGCGGCTGGCTGGTGATCCTGGTCACGCTGCTCATCGCCGCGCTGTACTTCGGCAAGGGCCCGGTCCGGCTGCACGACCGGCCCAGCGGGCGCCTGATGCGGCGCTTCAGCACGGTGGAGCAGGTGGTGCACTGGTCCACCGCGATCAGCTTCTGCGTGCTGGGCATCTCCGGGCTGATCATGCTGTTCGGCAAGCACGTGCTGCTGCCGGTGTTCGGCTACACGCTGTTCGGCTGGCTGGCGGCGCTCTCCAAGAACCTGCACAACTTCATCGCGCCGCTGTTCATCCTGTCGGTGCTGGTGATGGTGCTGATCTGGGTGCGCGACAACCTGCCGCGCGCCTACGACTGGCAGTGGTTCCGCAAGGCCTACGCCTTCTTCATGCGCGGCGAGCACATTCCCTCCGGGCGCTTCAATGCCGGCGAGAAGGGCTGGTTCTGGTTCGGCGTGGTCGGCCTGTCCATCGTGGTGAGCTGGAGCGGCGTGATCCTGCTGTTCCCCAACTTCGACCAGACGCGCGCGGTGATGCAGGACGCGTGGACCTGGCACGCGGTGGCGGCGCTGCTCTACATCGCCATGTCGCTCGGCCATATCTACATGGGCACGATCGGCGTCGAAGGCGCCTACGGCAACATGCGCACCGGCTACACCGACGAGACCTGGGCGAGAGAGCACCATTCGATCTGGTACGACGAGGCGAGACGCGGCAAGTCCGCCGCGCCCGGCGGTGCGGTTCCCGCCGGAGCGCCTCACGCTCCGCACGGCTCCACTATGAAGGAGAAAGCATGAAAAAGATCCTCGCGACTCTCGTAGGCGGGCTCCTGATCGGGGCTTTCGCCGCTTCCCACGCCAAGCTGCCGCCTCCACCGGCGAAAAGCGAAGAGCAGAAAGCCGCCGAGGCGCAGAAGGCGGCCGCCACCAAGGCGAAGGAAGCCGAGCTGCTCAACCGCGCCCACGAAAAGGCGGTCGCCAACTACAAGAAGAACCAGGCCGCTTCCATGGGAGCGGCGAAGAAATGAGGCGAGCCCTGGCAGGGCTGGCCATCGCGGCGCTCGCCGCCTGCCAGAGCATGGGCGATGCCGAAGCGCCGCGCGCCACGGCCAGCCTGCAGCCCACCCAGGGCAACAAGACGTTCGGCGAGGCGACTTTCGAGCAGATGGGCGCCGACCGGGTGCGCGTGGTGGTGTTCGCGCAGAACCTGAAGCCCGGCGGCGAGCACGGTTTCCACATCCACGAGGCCGGCGACTGCAGCGCGCCGGACGCCGCAAGCGC
>CBDDSA010000079.1:0-50009 GCA_965233185.1 uncultured bacterium | reverse complement strand
GCTGCCGGCGCTCAAGGGCGCGTCGCCCGAGGCGCAGCGAGAGCTGGTTTCGGCGCTGCAGAAGGCAATCCATGCCGATCAGCGCGTAACGCTGGGCGAGCTCGTGGTGCTGGTCCTTGTGCGCGACCAGCTCTCCGGCGCCCCCGAGTCGCCCGCGGGCCGCAAAACGCTGGCCGAGCTGCGCTCGCCTGCCGATCTCCTGATGTCGCTTTTTTCGAACGCGCAGCCCGGCGCGGAGGAAGTGACCCGGGCGCTCGACGTCCTGAAAGCGCTCGCCCCTCGGGAAAAGGAGAAGCTGATGCGGGAGCTGGCCGCGGCCGCCTTTGCCGGCGGCGCGCTGCGCATTGCCGAGGCCGAGCTGCTGCGCGCCGTCGGCGCGGTGCTCGATTGCCCGCTGCCGCCGCTTTTTCAACCGTCCGACCAAGAGGAGAACACATGACCGTCAACCGCCGTCAGGCGAGAGCGCTTACCACCGGGTCCGAGCAAAAGCTGGTCGACGCCAGCTATCCCGATGCCATTTGCACGCTTTCGCCGCGAGCCTTGAAATGGAACATCGTTCGCGCACGCAAGCTGCGCGACAAGCAGCGCGACCTGCTGCAGCGCCAGAAGCTCGCGACTCGCGCGCGCACCGGCACCAAGGTCGGGGGCAACGCGCGTACCGCCCAGAAAGCCGAGCTATTCGACCAGACGCTGGCGCGGTTCACCCGCCGCCTGAACTTGCTGAACAAGGGGTCCCGGCCGCAGGCAGGGGGCGCGGGCAAGAAGCGCGGCCAGGCCGCGCTGCGCCAGAAGGCGCGCTCGCCACGGATGAAGGCGATACAGGGCCACGTGAGCAGCCGCGGCCGGCGCAACCAGGCGCGCCGCGACTCGCGCTAGTGGCGCGGGCCCTTGCGGCCGCTTTCGTTGGAGTCGGGGGTCGAGCGCTTGGGGGAGCGCGTGGCCGTGGACTCGAGCAGCAGGCCGACGGCCTGCGTGAATACCGGCAGCGGCACTTCCTCCTCGCCGGAGAGCATGCGCTCCAGGCGATCGGTGGACACGCTGAGCGCGTCGCCCAGGGCCTCGAGCCCGTTGCACAGCTGCACCGCGCGGCGCAGCGCCATCATCGGCACGTCGGAATTCTTCATGAAATAAAAAAGCCCGGTTGCCCGGGCTTTTGTGGCTTCCGGCCGCTTTAGACGGCCCGGATGTTCGACGCCGCCGGGCCCTTGGGGCCGTCGACCACGTCGAAGGAGACCTTCTGGGCCTCCTTGAGGGACTTGTAGCCGTCCATCTGGATGTTGCTGTGATGGGCGAACAGATCCTTGCCGCCGTCATCCGGCGTGATGAATCCAAAGCCCTTCGAGTCGTTGAACCACTTCACGGTGCCTGTAGACATTGCTATTTCCGATCCTTGACTTCAGTGCGAGACGCATCCGGGCCTCGCGCCCGGGCATGATGATCAAGGAAGGGAACGGTACTGCTGATTCACTGCTTGAAATCCTGCGGCTGTCACTGTAACACACTGCGATGACTGCCGGACAACGAAGTGCCGCGGCGCTGCTCGCGGCGAGCGTCATCAACCTGCCGTTCGGCACGCTCTACGCCTTCAGCGTGTTCCTGAAGCCGATGGAGGCGCTGCTCGGCGCGACGCGCGCGGAAATGAGCTTCGTCTTCGGCCTCGCCACGGTGACCCTTACCGTGGGCATGAACTTCGCGCCAAAGCTCTACCGGCGCCTCTCGCCGGGGGTGCTGGCGATCGCCTGCGGCGTGTCGAGCGGGGCGGGGCTGTGGCTGGCCGCCTCGGCCACGAGCATCGCGCAGTTCGCGCTCGGCTACGGCGTGCTGTTCGGGCCGGGCGCGGGCGTGCTGTTCATCGTGGCGCAGCAGGCGGTGAACCAGACCGTCGCCACCTCGCGCGGCCTCGCCAACGGCTACGTCGTCAGCCTCTATCCGCTGGGCGCGATGCTCGGGGCGCCGATCCTGGGCGCCTCGATCCTCGCCTTTGGCGTGCGTCCCACGCTTGCCGGCCTGGGCCTCGCCGTGCTCGCCGCCTGCGCCCTCGCGGGCGCGCTGTTGCGCGCCGCCGAGATCCGCATGCTCGACGTGTCCGCGGCGCACGCCCCGGCGGGCCGGCTCGGGCGCACGTTCTATCTGCTGGCGGGCGTGTTTTTCCTCGCCGCGGCGGCCGGCCTCACCGTGCTGAGCCAGGCCGCCGCCATCGTGCAGGCCTACGGCGGCGCGGCCGCCTTTGCCGTGGCGGCGACGACCTTCATCACCGGCGCGGTCGGCGCGGCGCGCATCACGGGCGGCTGGCTGGTGGATCATTTCCAGGCGGCGCGCGTGGGTGTCGCGGCGCATCTCTGCTCGCTCGCCGGCGCGCTCATGCTGAGCCTCATCCCCGGACCCTTGACCGCCGCCTTCGGCCTGGGGCTGATCGGCTTTGGCTACGGCATCGTCTCGGGGCTCGTCGCCGGCGCCATCGCGCAGTACTGGCACAAGAACCAGTTCGGCCTGGTCGCGAGCCGCCTGTACATCGCCTGGTGCGCGGCGGCCATCAGCCTGCCGGTGCTGGCGGGCGCGCTGTTCGATCGCACCGGAAGCTACGCGTCCGCGGTGTGGATCGCCGCGGGCATCAACATCGTCGGCGCGCTCCTCGCGCTTAGGCTGCCGAAGCGCACCTGAGCGCTTTACTTCTCCAGCAGGAGCTTTTCCAGCGCGGCCGGGTCCATCGGTTTTGCGAACACCTGCTCGCAGCCGGCGTCCAGCGCCCGTTGCTCGACCTCCGCAATGGGCAGCCCGGTGATGGCGATGATGCGCACGCTTTCCATGCCGGGCTCGTACTTGAACTGGCGGGCGATCTCGTCGCCTTTGTAATCCGGCAGGCCGATGTCGAGGAGGATGACGTCGGGCCGAAAGCTGCGCGCGACGTCGATCGCGGCGAAGCCGTTGATGGCGAACTGCACCTCGTGGCCCATGGCCTTGAGGAGCATCGCCATGGAATGCACCGAGTCGAGATTGTCCTCGACGACCAGGACCTTGCGCTTTGCCTCAGCGTTGGGCTTGAGGCTGTGGACCGTTGCCATGCAGTTCCCGAAGCCGGAGTTGTTGTTGTATGTCTTTGTCCTGAAGCACGAAATCATACAGGCGGCGGGCCCCGCCCTAGTGCAGCGCCCTTGTAGTAATTCCCATCGATCTCGCGTCATTGGCCGACGACAGCCGTCGCCAGACAATCGCTTTCATTCCGGGCGTGACCTATTGCCGTTCGCCGCTGCACGGACGTTTGTCCGCCCGGCGACGTTTTAATACAGTTGAGCGTGAGCAGCGACCGCGAATCGACCGTGCTTTTCGCCGACGTCACGGGCAGCACCCGGCTCTACGAGGAGGCCGGCGACCGCCAGGCGCTGGCGGCGATCGACACCTGCCTGGATCGCCTGCGCCGGGCGGCCGAAGCGAGCGGCGGACGCGTCATCAAAACCTCCGGCGACGAAGTCATGGCGCTGTTCGCCGCGCCGGACCGGGCCGCGGATGCGGCGACCCGCATGCACCTTGCCGTGGCAACGCTGCCGCCTTTGCATGGCCATAAGCTGGGCATCCGCATCGGCTTTCACGCGGGCCCGGTGATCCAGCGCGACAACGACGTCTTCGGCGACACGGTCAACCTTGCCTCGCGCCTGGTGGAGCTGGCCACCCGCGGCCAGGTGCTGACCTCGGCCGAAACGGTCGAGCTGCTGACCGCGGCGCTGCGCAGCTCGACCCGGCGGCTCTACGACATCACCGTGCGCGGCAAGGCCGAGGAGATCGCCCTGTGCGAATTCCTGTGGCAGAAGAGCGCGGACATCACCGACTTCCCGGTCACGCATGCGGCCAGGAAGCCGGCAAGCCTGACGCTGCGCCTTCTTTACCAGGGCAAGCAGATCGTGCGCCGCCGCCTGCAGGAATCCATCACCCTGGGGCGGGACTCCGCCAGCACGGTGGTCGTGACCGAAGCGACGGCATCGCGGCAGCACTGCCTCATCGAAAGGCGCCAGGACAAGTACGTGGTCCGCGACTACAGCTCGAACGGCACGTTCATCACGGTGGAAGGCGAGCGGGGCGAAACCGTACTGCGCCGCGAAGAGACCACGCTGCGCGGCCACGGCTGGATCGCATTCGGCAAGAGCAGGGCGGATGGCGCAGATGCCCTGGAATACTGGTGCGAGGAGGCAAGCGGGGGTTTGTGATTAAATCGGCAGCGCGATGCCGAAGAAAACCCCGGCGCCCGACGCCCAGGAAATTCTCGGGCTGCTTCTCGAGCAGGGCGAGGACTATGCGTTGTTCTTCATGGCGCCGGACCGCACGGTGACGCACTGGTTTCCGGGCGCCGAGCACGTGTTCGGCTACGAGCCGAGTGAAATGCTGGGCAGGCCGGCGACGCAGCTCTTCAACGCCGATGACATCGAGCGGGGCGCCGAAAGGCATGAATTCGAAGTCGCCCTTTCGGCCGGGCGGGCGGAAGACGACCGCTGGCACGTACGCAAGGACGGCACCCAGTTCTGGGGCAGCGGGGCGCTGTTCGCGCTGCGCGACAAAACGGGCAATCTCACCGCGTTCGCGAAAATGGTGCGCAATCGCACCGATGTGAAGACGCAGACGGAGGCACTCGAAAACCAGGTGAAGGCTCTGGCCAAAGCGCATGAGCAGAAGAACCTTTTCCTGGGAATGCTGGCGCACGAGTTGCGCAACCCGCTGGGCGCTCTCGCCAATGCCGTCGAGCTGATCCGGCAAAGCGGCCTGGCCGACCCCATGGGCCTTTCTGCGCTTCAGGTCATCGATCGCCAGGCCGCCGCGCTGCGCCGGCTTACCGACGATCTAATGGATACCATCCGGATCGGTGCAGGCAAGATCGATCTGCAGCTGCAGCTCATCGATCTGAAGGATGTGGTGCATGCGGCCGCGGTCACCGCCCGGCCGTCCGCCCGGGCGCGCCACCAGGAGTCCAGGAGATCGTGATCGACGGCCTGGTGCCGGTGAACGCGGATGCCTTGAGGCTGCAGCAGGTTTTCTCCAACCTCCTCGACAACGCCATCAAGTACACGCCGGAAAAGGGCAAGATCGTCTTCAACCTGACCACGGAGGGCGGCGACGCGATCGTGCGGGTCGAGGACAACGGCATCGGCATGAGCGCCGACATTCTGCCCAGGGTGTTCGAGGTGTTCACCCAGGAAGAGGCTGCGCGAGGAAATGCCCAGGGCGGACTGGGCCTGGGCCTGTCGCTGGTGCGTCAGCTGGTGCAGCTGCATGGCGGCACGGTGCAGGCGCGCAGCGATGGCCGCGGCAAGGGCAGCATCTTTACGGTTCGGCTGCCGCTTTACGGAGTGCCCCAGGCTTAGCTGCCCTCAGTGGATGCCCATCGCGATCAGAAACCGCGACACCATGTTGTAGCCCGCAATTGTAGCGGTGAGCTCCACCAGGGTCTTGTCGTCGAAGTGCTGCCTGAGCTCTTCCACCAGCGCATCCGCCACCTGCAGCTCGCGGGTCATGGCGTCGGTGTAGCGCAGCACGAGAAGCTCGGTTTCCGACCCCCGCGATTCACCTTTGCGAATGAGATCGATCGCGCTCTGCGTCATGCCGGCCTGCAGGGCGTGCGGCACGTGCGCTTCGAACTCGTAGCTCGCGCCGTTCAGCACGGCGATGCGCAGGATCACGAGCTCGCGCAGGCGCGCCGGCACCGAGGTCTGCTGGCGGATGACGGTGAAAAGGTGCTCCCAGCCGGCGGCGAGCTGCGGGCTGTTGAGCAGCACCTGGTAGAGCGGCGAGAGGCGGCCGCGCGCGCCGCGGATGCGCGCCTCGAGCTCGGCGAGCTCGGGGCGCGAGCCGGGCGCAACCGGCGCGACCCTGGGGCTCCCGGCCGGGGGGCTAGTTCTTGAAGCCGATGGCACGGACCACCTTGCTCCATTTCTCCTGCTCGGCGGCGAGAAAGCTGGCGTAGTCCTGCGGCGTGCCGGGTGAGGGCACGCCGCTCACCTTGCCGTACTGCTCCTTGATCGCCGGGCTGTTGAGCGCGGCGACGGCCGCCGCGTGGATGCGTTTTTGCACCTCCGCCGGCGTGGCGGCCGGGGCCACCAGGCCGTACCAGTTGTCGGAGGTGACGTTGGGATAGCCGGTTTCGGCGGTGGTGGGCACGTCGGGCAGGGTCGAGGCGCGCGTAGCGCTGGTGACGGCGAGCGCCTTCAGGCGTCCGGCGCGGATGTGGCCCAGCAGGATGGGCACGTCGAAGATGCCCATCTGCACGGTGCCGCCGACGAGGTCGGTCACCGCCGGCGCCGCGCCCTTGTAGGCGACGTGCACCATGTTGACGTTGGCCTCGGCCTTGAGCAGCTCGCCCGCGAGGTGGGTGATGCTGCCGCCGCCGGCCGAGCCGAAATTGATCTTGCCGGGATTCGCCTTGGCGTAGGCGATGAGCTCGGCCACGCTGCTCACGGGGAGCGATGGATGCACCGCGAGCACTTCGGGCACGCGCACCACCACGGTGATGAGCGCCAGGTCCTTCTTCACGTCGTAGGGCATCTGCGCGAGCGAGTACGGCGCGATGGCGACGGTCGAAGCGCTGTTCAGTGCCAAGAGGTAGCCGTCGGGCGCCGCCTTGGCCACGCGGTCCACGCCGAGCACGCCGCCCACGCCGCCGATGTTCTCCACGATCACCGGCTGGCCGAGCTCGTTCGACATGCCCTGCGCCAGGCCCCGGCCGAAGATGTCGGCCGGGCCGCCGGCCGGGAACGGCACGACGATGCGCACCGGCTTGGACGGATAAGCCTGCGCCAGCGCGAGCGCGGGCAGGAGCAGCAGGGCGGCAAGAAGCTTCTTCATAAGGTTTCGTCCTCGGGGAATTGGATTCTAGTCGCAGCGCACGCTCATGCCGCCGTCGACCACGATCTCGGTGCCGGTGATGAAGCGCGCCTCGTCGGAGGCGAGGAACAGCGCCGCGTTGGCGGTATCGCGCCCGTCGCCGGCGAAGCCGAGCGGGATGCGGCTCAGGCGCGCCTTCAGCAGCGCTTCGACATCGCCGCCGGCGCGCTGCCGGGCGAGGCGAAACTCCACCAGCGGCGTGTGCAGCTGGCCCGGCACCACGGTGTTCACGCGGATGCCCTTGTCCGCATACTGCATCGCCACCACGCGCGAGAGCTGGATGATGCCCGCCTTGGTGGCCGCGTAGGCGACATGCGCCGAGCCGCTCCAGCGGATGCCCGAGGTGGAGGCGAGGTTGACGATGGCGCCGGCGTTCTGGCGCTCCATCACCGGCAGCACGTGCTTGCAGCCCAGGAACACGCTTTTCAGGTTGAGGTCGACCTGGGCGTCCCAGACTTCCTCGCTCATCTCGACCGGGCCGCCCGGGGCCGAGCCGCCGACGTTGTTCACCAGGATGTCGACGCGCCCGAAGCGCTCCAGGCAGGCGCCCACCATGGCGGCGACGGCTTTGCCGTCGGTCACGTCGCAGATGTGACAATGAATTGACTTGTTCTTGTGCCGCGTTTCGCCAAGGCGCGCCTCATCGATGTCGACGGCGAAAACCCGGGCGCCTTCCTCGGCGAAACGCACCGCGATGGCGCGGCCGTTGCCCCAGCCCGGTCCCACCGAGCCGGCGCCCGTGACGATCGCCACCCGGTCCTGCAATCTCATGGAAAGCGGTAAAGGCGACGGGGATTGTCCGCGAGCAGCGCCTGGCGCTGCGCCTCGGCGGGCGCGATCTCGGCGAGGAGATCGACCAGCGCGCCGTCGTCGGGCACCTCCTTGAGGTTCGGATGCGGCCAGTCGGTGCCCCACAGCACGCGGTCGCCGAGCTCGGCCACCAGCTTGCGCCCGAAGGGCCAGGCGTCGCGCCAGGGCGCGGGCTGCCGGGAGATGCGCTCGCTTCCGCTGACTTTCACCCAGTGGTTGCGGTTTTCCAGGAACTTCAGAAGCTCCTGGAAGGGCGCCTGGTCGACGCCCAGCGCGGCTTCGACGCGCCCCATGTGGTCGATGACCACCGGCACCGGCGAGCGCTCGAGATGCGGCGCCAGCTCGCCGAGGAGATCGCCGACGTAATGGATCTGCAGGTGCCAGCCCAGGTCGGCGACCCGGGCGGCGAACTTCAGCACGCTTTCGATGGGCGCGGTGGTGCCCAGGTGGCGCGTGAAGTGAAACCGCGCGCCGCGAAAGCCCTGCCGATCGAGCGATTTCAGCTCGCTCACGGGAAGGCTCGGCGGCACCAGCGCGACGCCGACGTACCGATTGTTTCCCGAAGCGATCAGATCCGATGCCGCCGAGTTGTCGAAGCCGTGCGCCGCGGACTGCACCACCACGCCACGCTCGATCCCCAGGTGCGCGTGCAGCGCGAACAGCGTCTCCTTGGGCGCGTCGGCTTCGGGCGTATAAGTGCGCTCGGGGGCGAAAGGAAAGCGCCGCTGCGGCCCGAACACATGGAAGTGCGTATCGCAGGCGCCGGGCGGCAACCGCAGCCGGGGCTTGCTCGGGCTCGGGTGGAACGACATTATTCGAGGCATTGTATGGGCAAACTCCTGCTTGGGAAGCTCACCGCCGAGGCAGTCGGCATGATGGAATTGCCGCGGCTCGCTCGCCATGTACTCGAGGGCTTCCGCGCGCTGGGCGATCTCACCGGCGCTACGTCGGATGCGCTGGACGAATGCGGCATCGCCGGCGTGGCGCTGCTGTGTCCCACCGATCCGCGCGCCCGAATCGTGGGACAGGCCGTTACCGTTGAAAACCGGCGGCTGGATTCCCTCAGCAAAACTTCAGGGCTTGCGGACATCGAAGCGCATAACCTCGCCGAGCCGGGCGACGTGCTCGTCATCCAGGGCGTCGCCGGCGTGTCCAGCATGGGCGCGATCTCCGCGTCGGTGGGCAGGCGCCAGGGCGAAGCGGGCGCGGTGGTGGACGGCGCGGTGCGCGACATCGACCATAGCCGCGCCATCGGCTACCCGGTGTGGTGCTCGGGCGTGAGCCCCATCACCGGCAAATGGCGCATCCGGACGGTGGCGGTGAACAAGCCGGTGTCGATCGCCGGCGTGCAGGTGTGCCCGGGGGACCTGGTGGTTGCCGACGAATGCGGCGTGTGCTTCGTGCCGTTCGCGCGCGCCGCCGAGGTGCTGGAGAAGGCAGGACAAATCGAGCAATCCGAAAAATTCCGTCTGGAAAGACTCGCGGCCGGCGTGCCGCTGACGGAGTTCGCTGCGCTGCGGAAGAAGTGACCGCGCCTTATGTTACGTAGGGTGCCATCGGCGCGCGCGCCTCGCCGCGCAGCAGCGGCACGCACTGCGGCGGAAAATCCTGGCGGAAGCTGCCGCCGTGGTCCAGCACCCGCTCGATGAAGATGCGCAGGCGGCCCATCGCGCCGGTCGGCAGGTCGTGCAGCACGAGCAGCGACCATGGCTGCGCCAGGCATTGCACCAGGGCGAGCTCGGCCCAGCCGCGCGGATCCTCCCAGTCGCGCGGCACGGCGTTCCACAGCACGCAGGTCATTTTCTCGCTCGCCAGGATGCGCAGCGCGGCGGCGTTGAGCAGGTGCGGGCCGATCTCGCCGCCGCCGCCGAAGGGCCGGAACAGCCGATCGGGATGCGCGAGCTCGGCGATGAGGGACTGGGTGTCGAGAATCTCGTCGAACACCGCCGCCTCGTCGGTCATGCGGCCCAGCGGCATGCTGTGCGTCTTGGTGTGGTTGCCGATCCAGTGACCCTCCGCGTGCGCGCGCTTGGCGATGGCGCGGCGCGCGGGGTCGGCCATCTTCGAGCCGAGCACGAAGAACGTCGCCTTCACGTCGAACTGCTTCAGCACATCCAGCACGCGCGGCGTCACCGCCGGCTCGGGGCCGTTGTCGAAGCTGAGCGTGACTTGCACCTAGGCCTTGTAGGTGTCGAGCGCGATGCGTTCCCTCGCGAGCGCGGCTTTGAATGGCGGGCTTTGCATTGCGTGGTCCACGTACTTCTTGTATTCGGGAAGCGACCCGGGATCAATGCCGGCGAAACCGCCCCAGCGCAGCAGGGTGAAGGCGTAGGCCTCGTGGAACCAGCCGCGCATCTGCGGCAGCATCTGCTGCAGGCGCTCCAGGTAGCCGCGAAAGTCGCTCGCCGCACGCTGCTTCACTTCACCCTTCGCCGCCTCGCTCTGCGCATAGCGCTCCGGAAAGAAAAAGCGCGTCATGGTGGGATGCGGCGTGCTGTTCATCCAGGCGAGCTGCGACAGCGCCTGGGCGCGCTCCCAGGCATCGGCGGGCAGGAATCCGGCCTGCGGAAAGCGGCGGTCGAGGAATTCGCACATCGCCACGATCTGGGTGAGCGGCTTGCCGTCCACCACCAGCACCGGCACCTGCGCATTCGGGTTGAGCGCCAGGTACTCCGGCGCGCGCTGCTCGCCGCGGTGCAGCTTCACCAGCTTAGGCTCGAACTGCGCCCCGGCCGCCTCCAGCGCAACATGCGGCACGAAGGAGCAGGCACCCGGAGAAAAATACAGCTGAAGCATTTCAGCCTTTCGAATCAGGCGCCTTTGGCGCGGGTCATGAACACCAGGCGCTCGAAGAGGTGCACGTCCTGCTCGTTTTTCAGCAGCGCGCCGTGCAGGGGCGGGATGATGGTCTTGCGGTCCTTGGAGCGCAGCGCCTCGGCGGGGATGTCCTCGGCGAGCAGCAGCTTCAGCCAGTCGAGCAGCTCCGAGGTGGAGGGCTTTTTCTTCAGGCCGGGGACCTCGCGCACCTCGAAGAACACCTCCATGGCCTCGCGCAGCAGCGATTTCTTCAGCGCCGGGAAATGCACGCCGACGATTTTCTCCATGGTCTCCTTGTCGGGGAAGCGGATGTAGTGGAAGAAGCAGCGGCGCAGGAAGGCATCGGGCAGCTCCTTCTCGTTGTTGGAGGTGATGAACACGATCGGCCGGTGGCGCGCCTTCACCAGCTCGCGCGTTTCATAAACGTAGAACTCCATGCGGTCGAGCTCGCGCAGCAGGTCGTTGGGGAACTCGATGTCGGCCTTGTCGATCTCGTCGATCAGCAGCACCACCGGGCTTTCGGCCGAGAACGCCTGCCACAGCATGCCTTTGACGATGTAATTGTGGATGTCGTGCACGCGCGCGTCGCCGAGCTGCGAATCGCGCAGGCGGCTGACCGCGTCATACTCGTACAGGCCCTGCTGCGCCTTGGTGGTGGACTTGATGTGCCACTCGAGCAGCGGCACGCCGAGCGACCTGGCCACCTCGATCGCCTGCATGGTCTTGCCGGTGCCGGGCTCGCCCTTGACCAGCAGCGGGCGCTGCAGCGTGATCGCGGCGTTGACCGCGAGGGTCAGGTCGTCGGTGGAAACGTAGCTGGACGAGCCCTTGAAGCGCATGACCGGCTTTCGAAACGGGAAGGCCGGATTCTAGCAAGCCGTCCCTGGGTCAGAAGTTGAACACCCCCAGGATGTTGAAGCTGGTGAACTTGGCGCGGCCGGTGTCGCTGTCGTTGCCCACCTCGCCCAGGTTCTCGTATTCGGCGCGCAGCCCGAGGCTGCGCGTGAAGTTGTATTGGGCACCCAGGCCCGCGAGCAGGCTGTTGCGGCGGTGGTCGGCGGTGAGCGCCGGCTGCGGCGCGCCGCCGAGGACGAAGCGGCCCTCCCATTCCACCTTGGTGACCGCAATGCCGAGCTTGACGTAGGCGAAGAAACGCTCGCTTGCGGGCCAGATGCCCAGCGCGGCGAACTTGAGGCCTTGAACGCTGTAGTCCTCTTTCAGCGTATCGCCAACGCCGTCGGTGTGGGTGATGCCGTAGTCGCCCAGATGGGCGTAGGCCACCTCGACCGCCCAATGCGGGCTCAGCCGGTAGCCCAGGCCGAGGTGATAGGTGGTGTCCTTGCCGTCGGTTTCGCGAGCCACCCCCAGATTGAAGTCTCCGGAGTTGAACTGCGGCTGGGCGTGGCCGGCGCCGGCGTAAACGTAGAGCTGGGCCGCGGCGGGGCAGGAGACGAGGAAAGCGCCGGCGAGGGCGAGGAGCTTCAGGCATCTCATTTTTACCTCCTTGTTGTCATGCTCTTCTTGGGCGCGGTTGTATCACAAAACGCGCGCACGCGCTGCGCTGCCCCGGACGTTGAGCGCGCGGCGCGCTTTCGTTAGAATTCGCTGCTCTTTCCCGCCGTTACATTAGAAAAAGACCGCAATGCCGCGATCTGTCATCCTTCCCCGTGCGCTCGTCGCTGCCGCGCTTGCCTTCGGCGCGCACGGCGCCGCCGGGCAGCCCAAGCCGCCCGCCGACAAGGCGCCCGCAGCCCAGGAAAGCAGGCCCGCCACCACCGGACAGCCGCAAAGCCTCGACAACGCGCTCGCCATGTGCTCAGGCTGCCATGGCATCGAGGGCTACAAGACCGCCTTTCCGAGCGTGTATCACGTGCCCAAGATCGGCGGCCAGAGCCCGACCTACATCGTGAACGCGCTCAAGGCCTACCAGTCCGGCGAGCGCTCGCATCCGTCCATGCGCGGCATCGCCGCGAGCCTGAGCGAGGAAACGATGAAGCAGCTGGCCGATTACTACGGCGGGGCGGCGAAATGAAGCGCCTCGCCTATTGCGTCGCCGCCATCATCGGATTGGCGCTGGCCGGCGCCGTCCAGGCGGCGGGCAACCCGGAGCGCGGCAAGGAGAAGGCCGCGCAGGTGTGCGCCGCGTGCCACGGCGCCGAAGGCAACAAGCCGGTCGATCCGAGCAACCCGATCCTCGCAGGCCAGTACTACGACTACCTGGTGCGCGCACTGACCGACTACAAGATCGGCCGGCGCAACAATCCCATCATGAAGGGCTTCGCCGGGCAGCTTTCCAGGCAGGACATCGAAGACCTCGCGGCCTGGTTCTCCAGCCAGAGTTCGCCGCTGCGCGACCAGCGTTAAACGCTAAATGCTGTTGGCGCGCTGCTCGGCGCGCCGCACCAGCTCCTCCCACAGCCCGTCGGGCTTGCGCAGCACCAGCTTGGGATCGGCGTCCAGCACGAACCAGGCGCCGCGCTTCACCTCGTCGCGCAGCTCGCCGGCGCGCCAGCCCACCAGGCCGGCGACGAAGCGGGCGCGGCCGGCTTCGTGCTCGATGACGTCGTCCACGATCTTGCTGTCGAACACCGCAAACATGCCGGGGATGATCTCGACCGAGCGGCCGCCGGGGTGCTTGCGCGTCTCCACCAGCGCGAAGATCGACTCGGCGCTGATCGGGCCGCCGACGTAGACCGGGTCGGGCACCTTCTGCGAAGGCGCGTGGCGCGGGAAGAGCTGGCCCAGCGTCACCTTGGTCGGGCGGTTGACGATGAAGCCGATGTGCTGGTCGTTACCGATGGGCCGGGCCACCAGGATCGTAGAGCCGTACATCTTGTCGCGCAGCTGGCGCTTGGCCACCAGGAGAACGCTGTCGGACAGATCCGTGGCCGTCGCGGGCGCTGCCCAGGGGAGCACTACGGCAAGCACGAGCAGAATGGCCTTCATGGGATCTCCGAGGGAACCTATTTGGCGCATCATGCCCGGCGGGCGTTGCCCGGCCGCAGCCGCGGCCTAGTCCGGTCAGCTTAGGCGCGCGCCCGTCGCTGCAGGCATGACAGGTACGCCGCCGCGTCCGGCGGCAGGGCGTCGCGCTGGGCGCGCCACAAAGTCTCGGCCAGGCACTCGAGCGCCTCGTGCAGCGCCCGGTGGCGATCGCCGGCGCGCGCCAGCAGGGCCTGCCAGGCGGCGCGGATGCCGGGCGGCTGGTCGATGGAAAGCTGCTCCTCCAGCGCGAGATGCAGGCTCATGTGCAGGAAGGGGTTGGACTCATCGGTGTAGTCGCGCTCCCGGTAGCGTTGCGGATGCTCGAGCGTCGCGTGGTATTCGGGGTGCTGCAGGATCACGTCGAGGGCAAGCGCCTCGATGCCCGCCAGCGGCCGGCCGTCGCGATAGCCGCGCCACGCCGCGAAGAACATCTCGCGCACTTCATCTCTGGAGGGGTTGAACATCCTTGGTCTTCTGGCGGTACTCGCACAGGTCGCGGATCAGGCATTGCGGGCAGCCGGGCTTGCGCGCGAGGCACACGTAGCGGCCATGCAGGATGAGCCAGTGGTGCGCGTCCTTCAGGAACTCCGGCGGGGTGAATTTGAGCAGCCGGTCCTCCACCTCGCGCGGGTCGCGCCCCGGGGCGAGGCCGGTGCGGTTCGCCACGCGGAAAATGTGCGTGTCGACCGCCACCGTCGGCTGGCCGAACGCGGTGTTCAGCACCACGTTCGCGGTCTTGCGGCCCACGCCGGGCAGGCGCTCCAGCGCCTCGCGCTCGGCGGGCACCTCGCCGCCGTGCTCCTTCACGAGGATCTCGGACAGCGCCACCACGTTGCGCGCCTTGGTGCGGAAAAGGCCGATGCTTTTCACCAGCGGCTCGAAGCCCGCCACCCCGAGGCGCACGATCTTCTCGGGCGTGATGGGGAAGAACTTGCGCGTGGCGAGGTTCACCGACTTGTCGGTGGCCTGCGCCGAGAGCACCACCGCGACCAGCAGCTCGAACGGCGTGCGGTACTCGAGCTCGGTGGTGGGATTCGGGTTCGCCGCCTGAAGCCGGCGGTAGATTTCGCGGCGCTTCTGCGGGTTCATTTGCGCCGCGCGAGGATGTCGGCGAGCAGCCGCCGGCGCTCCTCGGGCGAGCGGCTCCGGTAGCGATCGCGGGATCTTCGCTTGCGCGAGCGTGCCCGCTCCCCGGCCGCCTTCTCGAGCGCCGCGCTCCAAGGGGCGCGCGGCGCCACCATGTCGATGCAGTCCACCGGGCAGGCGGGCGGGCACAGGCCGCAGCCGTTGCACCAGGGCTCCACCACGGTATGCATCAGCCCCCGGGCGCCGACCACCGCGTCCACCGGGCAGGCGTCGATGCAGCGCGCGCAGCCGATGCAGCGCCCTTCGTCAACCCGCGCGACCGTCTCACGCTTCATGGGCCGCCACGCATTCGCCGATCAGGCGCGGCCCGCGGTAGACGAGGCCGGTATAGAGCTGCACCAGCGAGGCGCCGGCGCGAAAGCGCTCCTGCGCGTCGGCCGCGCTCATGATGCCGCCGCAGCCGATGAGCGGAACCTCGCCTTTCAGCTCGAAGGCGAACTTCCTCAGCGTGTCGCTGGCGCGCCGCCGCAGGGGCTCTCCGGAAAGGCCGCCTTCTTCGTGGGCGTGGCGCAGGCCGGCCACCCCGTCGCGCGATACCGTGGTGTTGCCCACGATCAGGCCGTCGATGCGCGGGCGGCGCACCGCTTCGGCGATGCCGCGGATGGCGCCCTCGTCCAGGTCCGGCGAGACCTTCAGCGCCAGGGCGACGTGGCGCCCGTGCTTCTGGCGCAGCAGCTCGCGCTTTTTCAACAGCCTTTCCAGCAGCGCGGCCACGAGCTGCGCCGACTGCAGCTCGCGCAATCCCGGGGTGTTGGGCGAGGAGATGTTGATCGACACGTAGTCGACGAGCGGGTAGAGCACCTCCATGCACTGCTCGTAGTCTTCCGCCGCGCGCTCGTTGGGCGTGTCCTTGTTCTTGCCGATGTTCGCCCCGATCACGCTGCCGTGCTTCATCCGCCCCCGGGCGCGCTGCAGGTTGCGCGCGAAGGCCTCGACGCCGACGCTGTTCAGTCCGTAGCGGTTGATGACGGCGCGCGCCCGGGGCAGGCGGAACAGGCGCGGCCGCGGGTTGCCCGGCTGCGGCCGCGGCGTCACCCCGCCCAGCTCGAGGAAGCCGAACCCCAGGCGCGCGAGCGCAGCCGCGTGCTCCGCCTGCTTGTCCAGCCCGGCGGCCAGCCCTACGGGATTCGGAAAATCGATCCCCATGACCCGTACGGGCCGGGAGGGGATGCGACTCGGAAAGGCGAAAGCCGCGAGCCGCAGCGACAGCTCATGCGCCGTTTCGGGGTCTAGCGAGAATAGAAGCTGCCGAGCCAGGGAATACAGCATCCCTAGGCCGCGTCGCGCCTCCCGAGGCGCCGCCACGAGCCGCCGATGAAGCCCTCGATCGGCTCGAACTTGGACTTGTAGGCCATTTTCGGGCTCTCGCGGATCCAGTAGCCGAGGTAAAGGTAGGGCAAGCCGAGGCGGCGGCAGGATTCGATCTGCCACAGCACGTTGTAGGTGCCGAAGCTCGCGCCGCGGCGCTCGGGCTCGTAGAAAGTGTAGACCGACGACAGGCCGTCGGGCAGGTAGTCGACGATCGACACCATGACCAGCTGTCCGTTCTCGCGGAACTCGACCAGGCGCGTGTCGACGCGGCTCTGCAGCAGGAAATGCGAGTACTGGTCGCGGCTGTCGTTATCCATGCCGCCGCCGGAATGGCGCTTGGACTGGTAGCGCAGGTAGAGCGCGTAGTGCTCGAGCCGGAACTTGAGCGGCTGCGCATGCGCGACCAGCGCGCCGTGCTGCTTCCACGCGCGGCGCTGCGAGCGGCTGGCGTCGAACTGCTCGACCGGGATGCGCACCGGCACGCAGGCGCGGCAGGCGTCGCAGTGCGGGCGGTAGGTGAAGATGCCGCTGCGGCGAAAGCCCGCCTTGACGAGGTCGCCGTACAGCTCGGTATTGATGAGGTGGCTGGGCGTCGCGACCTGGGAGCGCGCCATGCGGTCCGGCAGGTAGCTGCAAGGGTAGGGCGCCGTCACGTAGAACTGCAGGACGGCATGCGGCAGATCGTTAAGTCTCGACACTGCTTTTCACGCGTTCCTTTGCGTCGTCGTGTTCCACTTCGTAGGAGGCTCGGCATAGTTTACCAAGCCCGCGAGCGCCCGCAAGAACGCGACCCGCGGGATCTCGCGAGCGCCCAGGGACTCCAGCAGCGGCGTGTGCATCTGGCAGTCCACCAGGGGAAATTCCCTGCTTTTCAACTCTTCTATCAGCCTTACCAGGGCGACTTTCGAGGCATCCGTCGCCCGGGAGAACATCGACTCGCCGTAGAACATGCGCCCGAGCGCCACGCCGTAGAGGCCGCCCACCAGCTCGCCGTCGCGCCAGGTCTCGAACGAGTGCGCATGGCCGGCCTGGTGCAGGCGCAGGTAGGCGCGCTTCATGTCGGCGCCGAGCCAGGTGCCCTCGGGACGCCAGGCGCAGCCTTCCAGCACCTCGGCGAAGGCGCTGTCGATGCGCAGCTCGTAGCCCTTGTTGCGCAGGCTCTTGGCGAGCGAGCGCGACACCTTGAGCTCGTCGCAGTACAGCACCATGCGCGGGTCGGGCGACCACCACAGCGGCGGCTGGCCGGAGGAGAACCAGGGAAACACGCCGCGCCGGTAAGCCTCGAGCAGGCGCTCGAGCGACAGGTCGGCGCCGGCGGCGAGCAGGCCGTTGGGGCTTTTCAGCGCGCGCTGCACCGGCGGAAAGGGATCAGCGGGCTCGAGCCACGTCAGCACTTCACCTGTTGCTTGCAGTAGTTGTCGAGCGCATGCACGGTGCTCGTGCCCGCGACCGCGGCGCGCGCCGCGCCGTTGTGCTCCAGCGCGAGGCGGAACTGGAACTTGTCGAAGAACTCGTTGAACATCTCCCCGCCCAGCGTGCCCAGCGCATGGATCTCGTCCGTAGCGGCATCCCAATCCAGGAGGATCGCCGCGAGCGGCTGCGGCGCCGGCCCGGCGAGCACTTTCGCACCCTCGGCCGGGTCGTACTGGCTGTGCTCGGAGCAGCAGTGGATCACCGCGGCGTGCTTGTTGCGCGCGCTTTTCTCCGCGCGGAAGCTGATGAAGCTGATGTCGCGCGTGGGATAGGTAAGGCGGTGGGCGCAGATGGCGGAGTAGGCGACGATCGAGCCCGCCCGGCCGACGCCGCCGCGCCACTCGTAGCTTTCGTTTGCCGCAGTCTTCAGCGTCGCTGGGGATTTGACCGGCTTGCCCAGGTTGAGCAGGAAGCACGGCGTGGCGGCGAACGGGTAGTGAAAGATGAAGTTCTCGTTCGCCGGCAATGCGCCGGCCTTCAGCGGCCGGCCCTGCTCGTCGACCAGGCGCGCTCTCTGGTAGAGCCTCGGCCGGGCGTCGGCCGCGATCGCCGGGGTCGCGAGGCCCGCGGCGGCGCACAACTTGAGGAACTTGCGGCGCTCCATGCGCCGCATTCTAGCGCCTACAAGTTGTAGCCCTTTTCATTGTGCAGAACGGTATCGAGGCCTTCGGTTTCCTCGTCGCCGGCGACGCGCAGGCCCGACAGCGCATCGACCAGCTTGAGCAGGATCCAGGTGAGGATGCCCGACCAGGCGCCGATGGCAGCGATGCCAATAAGCTGCGTGAGGAACTGGCCGCCCATGGTCACGTCGCCGGGATAGCCGATGCCGCCGAAGGCCGTCGACACGAACACGGCGGTCAGCAAGGTGCCCAGGATGCCGCCCACGCCGTGCACCGGGAACACGTCGAGCGAGTCGTCGACATGCAGCGCGCGCTTCATCCAGTTGGTGGCGAAGAAGCACACCACGCCGGCGGCGGCGCCGATGGCGAGGGCGCCCATGGGCCCGACGAAGCCCGAGGCCGGCGTGATGGTGCCCAGGCCCGCCACCATGCCGGTCACGATGCCCAGCACCGAGGGCTTGCGGTAGCGCACCCACTCGCACACCACCCAGGCGAGCGACCCGGCGGCCGCGGCGATGTGGGTGACGAGCATCGCCATGCCGGCGGCGCCGTCGGCGGTGAGCGCGCTTCCAGCGTTGAAGCCGAACCAGCCGACCCACAGCATGCACGCGCCCGTGACCGCCATCGTCATGTTGTGCGGCGGCATGGCGGTGTCCGGAAAGCCGCGGCGGCGGCCCAGCACCAGCGCCGCGACCAGCGCGGCCATGCCGGCGTTGAGGTGCACCACCGTGCCGCCGGCGAAATCCATCAGGCCCATGCTCTGCAGCCAGCCGCCGCCCCACGCCCAGTGCGCCACCGGGCAGTACACGATGAGCAGCCACAGCACGCTGAACACCAGCATTCCGGCGTAGCGCACGCGCTCGGCATAGGCGCCCACCACCAGCGCCGGCGTGATGATGGCGAAAGTCATCTGGTACATCGCGAACACGGTCTCGGGAATGGTGCCCTTCACGGTGCCCACCTCGATGCCTGCGAGGAACGCCTTGCCCAGGCCGCCCCAGAAGGCATTGGCCTCGCCGAAGGCGATGCTGTAGCCCACCGCCACCCAGGCGAGCGTCGCCACGCAGGCAATCGAGAAGCACTGCATCAGCACCGACAGCACGTTCTTCGCGCGCACCAGCCCGGCGTAGAACAGCGCGAGTCCCGGCAGCGTCATGAACAGCACCAGCACTGCCGAGGTCAGCATCCAGGCGGTGTTGGCGGGGTCGATCTTGGGAGGCTCGGCGGCCAGCGCGAGCGGCGCGAAGGCGAGCAGCAACAGGACGGGCGCTATTGTTCCCACGGGTCCACCTCCCTTGCGGCGCAAATCTAAACCAAAAATCAGGGACAGACCACGATTTTCTAGCGGTGGATGATGTCTTCCGCGTGGAAGGCGAAGGCGCCTTTGCTGCGGTCGGCGAACCAGTGGCGCAGGGTGGCGGCCACGGTGCGAAAGGCGATTTCCTTCCAGGGGATCTGCGCCTCCTCGTACAGCGCGACTTCGAGCGATTCCTCGCCCGGCTTGAACTCCAGGTCGACGAGGCGGGCGAGGTAGAAAAGGTGCACCTGGTTCACGTAGGGCACCGAGATCATGCTGAACGGCGCGCCCAGCTCGATGCGCGCGCCGGCCTCCTCCAGCGTCTCGCGCAGCGCCGCCTGCCCGGCGGTCTCGTCGTTTTCCATGAACCCCGCCGGCAGGGTCCAGTAGCCGTAGCGCGGCTCGATGGCGCGCCGGCACAAGAGCAGCCGGCCCTCGAACTCGGGCACCGCGCCCACCACCAGCTTCGGGTTCTGGTAATGGATCTCGCCGCATTGGTCGCAGACCCAGCGCGCCAGCGTGTCTCCCGGCGGCACGCGCCTGGCGAGCGGCGCGGCGCAGTTAGAGCAGAATTTCATCCAGCGTCTTCACCGCCTTGCGCGGCTGCACGCCGAGGCGATCCAGCGGCGCGCCGGCGCGGTTGATCCAGAAGCTCGAAAAGCCGAAGGCGCTCGCGCCCAGCGCGTCCCAGCAGTTGGAGGACACGAAGCCGATGTCCTCCTTCGCGACCCGCAGCCTGCTTACGGCCAGCGCATACACTTCGGGCGCCGGCTTGTAGCACTTCACCTCGTCGACGCTCAGCACCGCGTCCAGCTTCAGCCCGGAATGCTCGACCAGCGGCAGCAGCATGTCGGGGGAGCCGTTGGACAGGATGGCAAGCTTTCTTCCCGCGAGCTTTTGCATGGCCTGCGGCACCTCGGCGAAGGGCGCGAGCATCAGGTACTCGCCCATCAGCGCCTCCATGCGCTCCGCCGTGAGCTCCAGGCCGAGCGCCTCGCAGGCGTAGGCGAGCGCCTCGCGGGTGACGGTGGAGAAAGGCGCATAGCGGCGCATCAGGCTGCGCTGCCAGGTGTACTCCAGCTGCTTCGCGCGCCACAGCTGGGAGAGCTGCGCGCCCCGGCCGGTGAAGAAGCTGTCGCAGCGCCGCAGCACCGAGTGCACGTCGAAGAGCGTGCCGTAGGCGTCGAAAACCAAGGCTTGCAGGCTCATGTAAACTCGATTAAAGCATGCAGGACCGCTACGAAGAGATCTATCGCGGCTTCCGCTGGGACGTCCCCGGGCGCTACAACATCGCGCGCGCCTGCTGCGGGCAGTGGGCCGAGGACCGCGCCCGCTTCGCGCTGTACTGGGAGGACGAGTCGGGCGCCACGCAAGCCTGGTCGTTCTGGGACATCCAGCAGGCGGCCAACCGGCTGTCCAACGCGCTTGCGGGGCTGGGCGTAAAGCCCGGCGGGCGCGTCGCGCTGCTGCTGCCGCAGCGCCCGGAAACCGCGGTGGCCTACATCGCGGTGTTCCAGATGGGCGCCCTCGCGCTGCCGCTGTCGCATCTTTTCGGGCCCGAGGCGCTCGAGTACCGCATCAACCACGCCGGCGCGAGCGTGGCGCTGGTGGAGCCCGCCACGCTCGCCAACCTGTGGGCCATCAAGCACAAGCTGCCGGGCCTGCGCCACGTGATCGGCGTCGGCGGTGCGCGCGAATCGGGGGTCCATGCGTGGGAAGCGCTCCTGCAAAAAGCCTCTTCCCGGTTTTCCATTCTCGACACCCAAGCCGACGACCCCGCCCTCATCGTCTACACCAGCGGCACCACCGGCCCGCCCAAGGGGGCGCTCAAGGCGCACCGCGTGCTGATCGGCAACGAGCCGGGGTTCGTGCATTCGCACGACTTCTTCCCGCAGAAGGGCGACATGTTCTGGTCGCCGGCGGACTGGGCGTGGACCGGCGGCCTGATGGACGCGCTGCTGCCGGCGTGGCGCTTCGGCGTGCCGATCCTCGGCTACCGCGGCCGCTTCGACGCGGAGAAGGCGTACTACCTGCTCGAGAAGTACGGCGTGCGCAATTCCTTCCTGTTCCCGACCGCCCTGAAGCTGATGATGAAGGCCGTACCCGAACCGCAGAAAAGATTCTCCTTGAGCCTCAGGTCGATCATGAGCGCAGGCGAGTCGGTCGGCGTGACGGTGATCGAATGGGCGCGCGAGCACCTCGGCGTCACCATCAACGAGATGTTCGGCCAGACCGAGATCAACTACGTGGTGGGCAACTGCCAGGCGGCCTGGCCGGTGAAGCCCGGCTCGATCGGCCGGCCCTATCCCGGGCATCGCGTAGCCGTAATCGATGAACATGGCGTTGAAGTTCCAAAAGGCGAGCTCGGCGAGATCGCGGTGAAGAAGGACAACGACCCGGTTTTCTTCCTCGAATACTGGAAGAACCCGCAGGCCACCCGGGACAAGTTCATCGGCGACTGGGGCTGCACCGGCGACCAGGGGCGCATGGACGAGGACGGCTACCTCTGGTACCAGGGGCGCTCGGACGACGTCATCAAGAGCGCGGGCTACCGCATCGGGCCGGCCGAGATCGAGAGCTGCCTGGTGAAGCACCCGGCGGTGGCCAACGCCGCGGTCATCGGCAAGCCCGACGCGACGCGCGGCTCAATCGTGAAGGCGTTCATCGTGCTGCAGCCGGGACATGCCCCCTCCGACGCCCTCGTCGAGCAGATACAGGCGCACGTGCGCGGCCGGCTCGCGCCCTACGAGTACCCGCGCGAAGTGGAGTTCATCGACGCGCTTCCCATGACCACCACGGGCAAGGTGCAGCGCAAGGAGCTGCGCAAGCTAGAGGAATCCCGCAAGGGGTGAAGCGCATCCTTCTCATCGGCGGCGGGCACGCGCACCTCGCGGTGCTGCGCGCGCTCGTCAAGGAGCCGCTGCACGGCGCGCGCTTCGCGCTGGTCTCCCCGCGCGCCAAGCAGATGTATTCCGGCATGCTGCCCGGCGTGGTCGCCGGGCACTACCGGCGCCACGAAGCCGAAATCGATCTGGCGCGGCTCACCGAGGCCGCGTACGCCGAATTCATCGAGGGCGAGGTGTCGAAGCTCGACCACGAGCGGCGCGTCGCGACGCTGCACGACGGCGCCGAGCTGGAGTACGACCTCGTCAGCCTCAACGTCGGCTCGCTGGTGGAGCGGCCCTTTCCCGGCGCCGGCCTCGCGCTCGCGGCCAAGCCCTTCGACGTGTTCTTCGAGAAACTGAGGACCACCCGGCTGAACCGCGTCGCCATCGCCGGCGCGGGCGCGGCCGGCGCCGAGCTCGCCATGGCGCTGCGCTACCGCGGCGCAGCGGTGACGCTTTACTCCGACAAGGCCGAGCTGTCGCCGGCGCGCATGGAGCCGATGCTGCGCGGCATGGGCGTGGACCTGCGACCGGGCATGGCGGTGACCGCGATCGAGCCCGGGCCGCAGGTGATTGCCGGGCCCTCGCGCCAGGAATTCGACCTGGTGATCCTCACCACCGGCGCCGCGCCGCAGCCCTGGCTGCGCGGCGGCGGCCTCGCCTGCGACGAGCGCGGCTTCGTGCTGGTGGACGACACGCTGCAAAGCGTGTCGCACCCCGAGGTGTTCGCCGCCGGCGACTGCGCCACGCTGCGCTCGGCCGCGGTGCCCAGGTCCGGGGTGTACGCGCTGCGCCAGGGCGAGACGCTGACGGCCAACCTGCGCCATGTCGTGCAGGATTCGCCGCCGGTGCCCTACCGGCCGCAGCGGCACGCGCTGCTGCTGGTGTCCTGCGGGCGGCGCTACGCCATCGCGCAGCGCGGCGGCTGGAGCGCCGAAGGCCGCTGGGTCTGGTGGTGGAAGGACCGCATCGACCGGCGCTGGATCACGTCTCTGACGGTTTAGAGGCCACCAGCAGCTTGCCGTCGGCCTCGACCACCGTTTCCTGATTCTGGTTCCGCGATACGGCCTTGAGCACCAGGATGCCGCCCCGGTGCTTCGGCTTGTCCTGCTTCTCGACCACCGTCCATTCCGTCGCCAGCGTGTCGCCCGGGCGCACCGGCGCGAGGAAGCGGCAGGCATGCTCGAGATAGGCGATGGCGGTGCGCGCGAAGTACATGCCGACCGGCGCCGAGACCAGCGCCGAGGTGAACGGGCCGTGCAGGATGCGCGAGCCGAAGCGCGAGGCCCTGGCGAATTCCTCGTCCACGTGCAGGGGGTTGAAGTCGCCGAACAGCCCCGCCCCGAGCACCAGGTGCGCCTCGGTCACGGTGATGCGCGTGCCGAAGCGCTCCCCCGCCGCGACCTCGTCGTACCACTTGCCCTGGAACATGACTTATTATGCGGTCTCCTTGGAGGAGGACATCATGAGAAAGCTTTTAGCCGGGGTCGCCGCAGCGCTCGTTTCGCTCAATGCTTACGCGGCCTACCCGGATCGGCCGGTCAAGCTGGTGGTGCCCTGGGCCGCGGGCGGCGACACCGACAACATTTTCCGGCCGTTCGCGCCGGGGCTGCAGAAGGCGCTGGGCCAGACGGTGGTGATCGCCAACGTCGGCGGCGCCTCCGGCACGCGCGGGGCGAAGGAGGTGAAGGACTCGCCCGCCGACGGCTATACGCTGTACGCGGTGCACGACTACATCCATTCCACGTACTACGCCGGCGTGGCCGACGTGCAGTACACCGACTTCGAGCCGGTGTGCCTCATCGCCTCGACGCCCTCGGTGCTCACCGCCAGCCCGAAGACCCCGTGGAAGTCGATGAAGGATCTGCTCGCCGACGCAAAGGCGCGTCCCGGCCAGATCTCGGTGGGCGCGACGCTCGCCTCGACCAGCCATTTCTTCCCGGCGCTCATCGAGCAGAAGGCCGGTGTCAAGTTCAAGTACGTCTCCTACGAGGGCCTCGCGCCGCGCATGAACGCGATCCTCGGCGGCCACATCGACCTCACCGACTCGAACCTGACGCAAAAGGGCAAGGTGGAGGCCGGCCAGCTCAAGTTCCTGGCCATCGCCACCGAGAAGCGCCACCCCGAGATGCCCAGCATCCCGACGCTGAAGGAGCTCGGCGTGGACGTGGTGTACGACGTGAACCGCGGCCTCATGGTGCCCAAGGGCACGCCCGCCGACGTGATCGCCAAGCTGGGCTCCGCCTGCGCCGCGGCGGCCAAGGCGCCGGCGTTCGCCGACGCAATGAAAAAGCAGGGCACCGACGTGCGCTACCTGGAGCGCGCGGCCTACGGCAAGTGGCTCAAGCAGAACGATGACCTCAACCGCAACCTGGCGAAGGACCTCGGCCTGCTGAAGCGTTGAAGCTCTCGCGGGACGGCTGGGCAGGGCTCGCGGTGCTCGCCGCGAGCCTTTTTCTTTTCGCCCTCACGCTCGACCTGAAGCCCAGCCCGCTGGTGCCGATCGGCCCGGGCTTCTATCCGCGCATCGTGCTCGGCTTCACCGCGGCGCTCGCCGCGGCGCTGGTCGCTTTCGAGTTCTTCCAGAACAAGAAAACCACGGGAGAATCGAAAGCGAATTACGCCGCCGTCGTGCTGCACTTCGCCGTGTTCTCCGTGTACGTGGTGGCGCTGCCCTGGCTGGGCTTTCGCGTGGCGACCTTCGCCTACGTCGCCGCCGCCAACGCGCTGCTCGACCCGCCGCGCTCGGCGAAGCGCTGGCTGCGGGTCGGGGCGTTGGCGCTCATCACTGCAGCCGTGGTCTACGTGGCGTTCGAGCACTATCTATCGGTGCTCATGCCGCGCGGGCGCTGGACCGGGTTCTAGCATGTACGAGCTGCTCGCCGCGGGGATGCTCGACATCCTGCAGCTCAAGTACCTGGTGCCGCTGTGCCTGGGCACGCTCGCGGGCGTGGTGGGCGGCGCCCTGCCGGGCGTCACCATCACCATGACCATCATCGTGGTGCTGCCGTTCACCTTCGGCCTGGATCCGCTGCAGGGGCTGGCGGCGATGACCGGCGTCTACGTCGGCGGCTCGGCCGGCGGGCTGGTGACCGCGATCCTGCTCGGCCTGCCCGGCACGCCCTCGTCGATCGCCACGACCTTCGACGGCCATCCGATGGCGCGCCGCGGCGAGCCCGGGCGCGCGCTGTGGATCGGCATCTGGGCCTCGGTTTTCGGCGGGCTGCTCGGCGGGCTGTTCCTCATCGGCGCCACCGGGCCGCTCGCGAGCTTCGCGCTGCAGTTCGGGCCGTGGGAATTCTTCTCGCTGTTCGTGCTCGCGCTGTCGATGGTGGCCGGGCTGGTGGAAGCCTCGCTCCTCAAGGGCCTGATCGCCGGCGCGCTCGGCCTCATCGTCACCGTGCTGGGCGTGGACCCGGTGATGGGCCAGGAGCGCCTCATGCTGGGCATTGCGTTCCTGAGCTGCGGCATCGACTTCCTTCCGGTGCTGATCGGCGTGTTCGCCTTCGCCCAGATCATGGGCGAGATCGAGAAGAAAGGCATGGCGCACGCGGCGCAGGCGGTGGACGGCACCATGAGCCTCGCGGTGTCGCACGCCAAGGTGCTCTGGGAAGTCGTGTCGCGGCCGTTTCAGCTGCTGTGGGGGGCTTTCATCGGCGTGCTGATCGGCGTGCTGCCGGCGATCGGCGGCAGCGCGGCGAGCATGATGGCCTACGACCAGGCGAAGAAGTTCTCGCGCCGGCCCGAGATGTTCGGCAAAGGCGCGCCCGAAGGCATCGTCGCCTCGGAGGCCTCGAACAACGCCAACGTCGGCGGCTCTCTGGTCACCATCATGGCTTTCGGCATCCCCGGCGACGCGGTCACCGCCGTGATGCTGGGCGCGCTCACCATCCACGGCATCCAGTCGGGGCCGCTGTTCATCTCGCAGAACGCGCAGCTCGCCTACGGCATCTTCGCCGCCTATCTGCTCGCGCACCCGATCATGGTGCTCATCCTCGCCGTGGGGGCGCGCTGGATGCTGCGGGTGGTGACGGTGCCCAAGGCGGCGCTGTTTCCGGTGGTGCTGGTGCTTTGCGTGGTGGGCGCCTACGCGCTCAACAACGCCATGGGCAACGTGTACGTGCTGCTGTGCTTCGGCGTGCTCGGCTACCTGATGGTGAAGCTGGGGTTTCCCCTGGCGCCGTTCATCCTCGGGGTGATCCTGGGCGACCAGATCGAGATCAACCTGGTGCGCTCGATCATGACGGACGCCGACCTGTGGCTGTTCGTGACGCGGCCGATTTCCGGTCTGCTGCTCGCTGCCTCGGTGGTGTCCATCGTCGCCGCGCTCTGGCAGCACCGGCGCATGCAGCGCCGCGCGGCGGCCGCGGACGCGGACTTCTAGCTGTCGGAGTTTTCCCGACTGGCGCCGCGCGGGCCGCCCACTAGAATCGCGGGCTCCCCTGCATGGCCATCCCCACCGAGCCGATCGGCAGCATCCCCCGGCCGCTTCCGCTGATCCAGGCGCTTGCGGCACACGGGAGCGACGACGCCCGGCTGCAGCCCATGTACGAGGACGCGGTGCGCGATACCGTGGTCCAGTTCGAGGCCACCGGCTCGCCGGTGATCACCGACGGCGAGCAGCGCAAGTACCACAATTTCTGGACCTATTCGGTCGAAGGGCTGCCCAACAGCGCGCCCGACGGCTTTCGCATCCCGTTCGCCGCGGGCCACACGCGGCGCATGCCCCGCCTCACCAGCGGGCCGTTCCGCTACAAGCGCTATGCCGACGCCTTCCTCGACGAGGCCCGGCGGCACGCCCACGTGCCGGTGAAGCAGGCGGTCATCTCGCCCTCGGCGTTGAGCCTCATGTACCCGGCGGAGGGACTCGCGGGCTACTCGCGCGAGGAGTTCATCCATGACCTGCTGCTCGAGCACGAGACCGAGATCCGCCGCTGCCTGCAGAAGGGCGCGCATAGCGTGCAGGTGGACTTCACCGAGGGGCGCCTCGCCCTCAAGGTGGACCCCACCGGGCACCTGCTGAACAGCTTCATCGACCTCAACAACCTGGCGCTGGCGCGCTTCACGCCGCAGGAGCGGGCGCTGATCGGCGTGCATACCTGCCCCGGCGGCGACCGCGACTCGACGCACAGCGCCGAGGTGGACTATGCGGCGCTATTGCCGAGCCTGTTTCAGCTCAACGCCGGGCGCTTCTACGTGTCCCTAGCCATCGAGCGCGACCGCGAGCGCGTCCTGCAGGCCATCCGGCGCCACCTGAAGCCCCACCAGCGGGTATTCGTCGGGGTCATCGCCACCATCGATCCGCGTGTGGAGACCGCCGAGGAGGTGCGCGACCGCGTGCTTGAGGCGGCCCGGTACATTCCGCCGGAGCAGCTGGGCACCACGGACGACTGCGGCTTCTCGCCGTTCTCCGACGACACGTCCACGCCGCGCGAGACGGCCTTCGCCAAGATCCGCGCGCGCATCGAAGGCACGGCGCTTGCGATGCGCGTCCTGGGATGATGAACGAGGAAGACTCGCTGCGCTCGGCGGCGCTGCAGAACGCGCAGGCCATCCTCGCCGCGCGCCAGCGCGCCGAGGCGGCGCTGCAGGAGGAGCGCCGCCTGCTCGAGCTCCTCAACCGCACCGGCGCGGCGATCGCCTCGCAGCTCGACCTGCGCGAGCTGGTGCAGACCGTGACCGACGCCGCGACCGAGCTTTCCGGGGCCCGGTTCGGCGCCTTTTTCTACAACGCGACGACCGAGCAGGGTGACGCGTTTCTGCTCTACGCCCTGTCGGGCGCGCCGCGCGAGGCCTTCGAGAAGTTCGGCGCGCCGCGCAATACGCCGGTGTTCGACCCCACGTTCCGCGGCCAGGCGGTGGTGCGCTCGGACGACATCACGCGCGACGCACGCTATGGAACGATGGCCCCGCACCATGGCATGCCCGAAGGGCACCTGCCGCTGAAGAGCTACCTCGCGGTGCCGGTGGTGTCGCGTTCCGGGGAGGTCATCGGCGGCCTGTTCTTCGGCCACCCGGAGCCGGGGGTGTTCAGCGAGCGCGACGAGCGGCTGATCGTGGGAATGGCGGCGCAGGCCGCGGTGGCGATCGACAACGCCCGCCTTTACGAGGCGGCGCAGAAATCGGCCGAGGAAAGAAAGCAGCTCCTGGACAGCGAGCGCGCGGCACGGGCGGAGGCCGAGCGCATGAGCGACCTCAAGGACGATTTCCTCGCCACGCTGTCGCACGAGCTGCGCACCCCGCTCAGCGCGATCCTCGGCTGGTCCCAGGTGCTGCGCCGGCGCAAGGTGAGCGAAGCCGAGCTGCAGCACGCCATCGACATCATCGAGCGCAACGCGCGCGCCCAGACGCAGCTCATCGAGGACCTGCTCGACATGAGCCGCATCACCTCGGGCAAGCTGCGCCTCGAGATCCAGCCGGTGGAGCCCGCGACCTTCATCGACGCCGCGCTCGAGACCGTGCGCCCGGCGGCCCACGCGAAAGGCATCCGGCTGGAGAAGATCCTGGATCCGGCGGCCGGCCCGATCTCGGGCGACCCGGGCCGGCTGCAGCAGGTGGTTTGGAACCTGCTCGCCAACGCCATCAAGTTCACCCCCAGGGCGGGCAAGGTACAGGTGCTGTTGCAGCGCGTGAACTCGCACATCGAGATCAGCGTGTCCGACACCGGCTCGGGGATCCGCGCCGACTTCCTGGAGCATATGTTCGAGCGCTTTCGCCAGGCCGATGCGTCCACCACCCGCAAGCACGGCGGCCTGGGCCTCGGCCTGTCCATCGTGCGCCAGCTCGTCGAGCTGCACGGCGGGACGGTGCGCGCGCAGAGCGCGGGGGAGGGACGGGGCGCGACGTTCACCGTGCACCTGCCGCTCGCCGTGGTGCAGGCGCCCGCGAGCCCGGAAGTGAGGCTGCAACCGCGGGGCACGCGCGACGCACCGGCGGACTACCGCATCTCGGACCTCACCGGCATAAAGGTGCTGGTGGTCGACGACGAGCCGGATGCGCGCGGGCTGCTTGGGCGCGTGCTCGGCGACTGCGGCGCCGAGGTGTGGTCGGCGGGCTCGGGGCAGGAAGCTCTCGCGCTGCTCGCCCAGCGGCGGCCCGACGTGCTGCTAAGCGACGTCGGCATGCCGGACATGGACGGCTTCGAGCTGCTGCGCCGGGTCCGCGAGCTGGAAGACGGCAGCACCCGGCTGCCCGCCATCGCGCTCACCGCCTTCGCCCGCTCGGAGGACCGCACCCGCGCGCTGCGCGCGGGCTTCCTGGTCCATGTCTCCAAGCCGGTGGAGCCGGCCGAGCTGGTGGCCACCGTCGCCAGTGTGGCCGGGCGGATCGGCACGTAAAGAGAAAGATGGAAAAGAAAAAGCCCGGTTTCCGAGGAGGAGGAGGAGGACCGGGCCTTTGACTAGAGGCTAACCAGACAGCTTTTTATTATGGCCACAGCGTAGCAGCGCCGCCGCGCTTTTCATGTGAAGTACTACACGAAATAGTGCATATAAGTCACTGATTCAGAGATTCAAACAAGGTTATAGAACTTTGGGCGGCGGGGATACTGCCCGGTATGGGCGCCCGGGTCCACCAGCACTCGGGGCGTCCAGCGCGCATCGACCAGCTCGAAGGCCTCGTGCGCCTTCATTCCGGATCCGATGGGATAGTCGAGCTCCTCCTCGGCCAATCCCGGCTCCTGCTTCAGGATGCGGAACGCCCGGTCGTAGATGTACCAGAGCGGCGGCCCCAACACGCCTTGCCGGATGAGCGCCTTCGTCCTCGTGAAAGCGAGGTAGGGGGAGGGGTCCAATCCCTTGCTGATGCGCGCCACCGTGTCGGCGCGCCGCGGCTCGATGAAGTCGATTAGCGCGACGAACCCGCTCTCGCTGGACAGGTCGATCGATGCGCCGGCCGGCACTTCCGGAAACGTGCGATGAAGCGCAAACGTCCACTGGCAGCCGAAGAATGCGGAGCGCGACAGGATCAGAAACCCATAGTGCTTGCCGGCGTGCTCGAGCGCGACCAGCTCCCCCGGCTTCAGATGCTGCATGCGGCGCGCAGCGACGCTATTCGGGCTTGATGCCGACCTCGCGGGCCGTGGCCGTCCACACCTCGATCTGCTGTTTCAGGAACGTGGCCAGCTCTTCGGGCGTGGAGCCTTTGGGCTCGAAGGCGATCTTGCCGAACGCCTCGCGCACTTCAGGGCGCTTCAGCACCCCGTCGAGCTCGCGGGCAAGCCGCTCGACCACCGGCCTGGGCATGCCTTTCGGACCGAATACGCCGCCCCACGGGGTGAGCGTCATCTTGCCCAAGCCCGCTTCCTGCGCCGAGGGCACCTCGGGCAGGAGCGGGCTGCGGCTCGGGAACATCGCGGCCAGCGCGTGCAGCTTGCCTTCCTTCACCTGCGGAGCCGCGCTGCCCGGCGTGGCGAAGGCCATGTGCACCCGCCCGCCGAGCAGGTCGACGGTCAGCGGGCCGTCGCCCTTGTACGGAACATGCACGATGTCGAGGTTCTCGAGCTGCTTCAGCTGGGCGCCGAGGAGCTGGGAGGTGCTGTTGCCGGTGCCGTAATTCAGCTTCCCGGGATTGGCGCGGGCATAGGCCACCAGCTCGGCGACCGATTTCGCCGGCACGCTGGGATGCGTGAACAGGAAAAAGCCGAAGTAGCCGATGCGCGAAACCGGCGTGAAATCGCGCAGCGGGTCGTACGGCGGGTTCTTGCGCGCCGCGAGCACCCAGTTGAACGCCGTGTTGGTGGCGTAGAACAGCGTATAGCCGTCGGGCGGCGCCTTCATCACCGCCTCGGCGGCGATGGCGCCGTCGGCGCCGGGCTTGGTTTCGACCACCACCGTCTGGCCCAGCGCCTGGCCCAACGGCTGCGCGAAAATGCGCGCGCCCAGCTCCGCGGCGCCGCCGGGCGGGAACGGGACCACAAGGCGGATGGGTTTGTCGGGGTACTGCGCAGCGGCCGCCGCGGAAAACACCGCGAACGCCGCCGCCACCAAAGATCGGCTCAGGCGCATGGCACTCCTCCTCGAGCCGGATTCTAGATCAGGTCCGCCGCGGCGCTGCTAGACTTAGCGCCCCTGTATGGACGAGAACGATTCGATAGCTTTTGGCACCCCGGAGACGAATCGAACGTCCGACCTGCCCCTTAGGAGGGGGCCGCTCTATCCACTGAGCTACCGGGGCCGGGTCTTACAAGGTTTCCGATTTTACCCTTGAGGGTCTGCACTTGATTCCAATCCTGAGGTTGCTGGTGCTGTGGTGCGCCGCGCTGCCGGTGCATGCGCAGGTGCAGGGCTGGGGCTGGGACGACGGCACGGTGCCGTACGTGCAGACGCCCATGGAGGTCGTCGAGCGCATGCTGCGCATGGCGCAAGTGGGCAAGGGCGATCACGTGATCGACCTGGGCTCGGGCGACGGGCGCATCGTGATCGAGGCGGCCAGGCGTGGGGCCACCGCGATGGGGGTCGACCTCGATCCGAACCTGGTGAAGCTCGCGGCCGACAACGCGCAGCTCGCGGGGGTGGAGAAGAACGTCGAGTTCAAGGCGATGGACCTGTTCGACGTCGACCTCTCGCCGGCCACCGTAGTGACGATGTACCTGCTGCCCGACTTCAACGCCAAGCTGCTGCCGCGGCTGCTCAGGCTCAAGCCGGGCACGCGCATCGTGTCGCACGACGGGCCGATCGGCGACTGGCCCTACGACGAGAAGCTGCAGATGCGCGCCCCGGAGAAGCCGGTCGGCGTGGGCGGGGTGTCGACGGTGGAGCTGTGGATCGTGCCGGCCGACGCCGCCGGCACCTGGACGAGCGACATCCCCGGCCACGGCGGCCGCTGGCGCTTTCGCATTGCCCAGAAATACCAGGTGCTGGACATCGACGCCCAGGCGCAGGGACGCGACCTGCTGGTGCGCAACTCGCGCCTGCGCGGCGAGGAAATCAAGATCGTGGTTACCGGCGTGATCGGCAGCCGGGCCTGGCACCATTATTTCGTCGGCCAGCTCAGGGATGGGCGCATCGCCGGCGAAGTCGAAGTTTCCAACGGCACTGAGAAAAGGACATTCCCGTGGATGGCAACCAAGGCGCGGTAAAGCCGCGGCAGCTCCTGTCGCTGTCCGACGGCATCATCCTCATCTGCGGGATGGTGATCGGCGCCGGCATCTTCAAGGCGCCTTCCATCGTCGCCGGCAATACCGACAGCAACGCCGAGTTCATGCTCGCCTGGGCGTTCGGCGGCCTGGTTTCGCTGTGCGGGGCGCTGGTGTATGCCGAGCTCGCGTCGCGCTATCCCGAGACCGGCGGCGAATACGCGTTCCTGTCGCGCGGCATGGGCCGCGGCGTGGCCTTCGTGTTCGCGTGGGCGCGCATGACCGTGATCCAGACGGGCGCCATCGCCGCGGTGGCCTACGTATTCGGCGACTATGCCTCGGAAATGCTGCGTCTGGGGGAGAACAGCTCGGCCATCTACGCCGCCATCGGCGTGGCGGTATTCACCGCGATCAACGTGCTGGGCACCCTCGAGTCGAAGACGCTGCAGAAGGTCATGCAGTACCTGCTGTTTGCCGGGCTGGCGTTCATCGCCATCGCGGGCATGGTGGCCGGAGACGGCTCGGCCAAGGCGGCTTCCGCGCCGGCCGGCGGGACCTTCGGCCTCGCCATGATCTTCGTGCTGCTCACCTACGGCGGGTGGAACGAAGCCGCCTACCTCGGCGGAGAAGTGCGCGACGCGCGGCGCAACATGATGCGCATCCTGGTGGGCGGCATCCTGGCCGTCACGCTGCTCTACCTGGTGGTGAACCTGGGCTACCTTGCGGCGCTCGGCCTGGGCGGCATGCGCGAGTCCAAGGCGGTGGCGGCCGACGTCATGCGCGTGGTCGCGGGCGACAAGGGGGCCGTGGCGCTCGCCGTGATCGTGTGCATCGCGGCGCTCACCACCATGAACGCCGCCATATTCACCGGCGCGCGCACCACCTACGCGCTGGGGCAGGACTTCCGCTTCTTCCGCGCCTTTGGCGCCTGGCGGGCCTCGGGCAGCACGCCGGCCAACGCCCTGCTGCTGCAGGGCGCGATCGCCCTCGCCCTGGTCGCTGCGAGCTCCGTGACCCCCGATGGCTTCACCGCGATGGTGGCCTACACCTCCCCGGTGTTCTGGACTTTCTTCCTGCTGACGGCGCTCACGCTGTTCATTTTCAGGAAAAAGGAAAGCGAGATGCCGGCGTTCCGCGTGCCGCTGTTTCCGGTGATCCCGGTCGCCTTTTGCGCGGCGTGCGTCTACATGCTCTATTCGAGCATCAACTACGTGCGCTTCGCGGTCGAGTTCGGCGTGGCGGTGTTCGCCGGCCTGATCATCATGGCGGCCGGCATCCCGCTTTACTTCCTCGTCCGGAACCGGTGACGCTCACCGAGCTGCGCTACGTGGTGGCGGTGGCGCGCGAGCGGCACTTCGGCCGCGCGGCGGAAACCTGCTTCGTGTCGCAGCCGACGCTGTCGGTGGCGGTGAAGAAGCTCGAGGAGGAGCTCGGCGTCACGCTGTTCGAGCGCGGCCCCGGGGAGGTGGCGCTGACCCCGGCCGGCCAGCCGATCATCGAGCAGGCGCAGCGCGTGCTGGAGGAGGCCACGCGCATCAGGGAAATCGCCGCGGCCGGGCGCGACCCGCTTGCCGGCCCGCTGCCCCTGGGCGCGATCTACACCATCGGCCCCTACCTCCTGCCCAAGCTGATTCCCATCCTGCGCCGCTCGGCGCCCGCGATGCAGCTGCACATCCAGGAGAACTTCACCCACCGTTTGGGCGAGTCGCTCAAGCGCGGCGAGGTGGATGTCATCCTGGTGGCGCTGCCGTTCGAGGAGCCGGGGGTGCAAACGCGCGCGGTGTACGACGAGCCGTTCTTCGTCGCCGTGCCCAAGGGCCACCCGTGGGAGGCGCGCAAGCGCATCACCTCCGAGGAGCTCACCGGCGAGAGCCTGCTGCTCTTGGGCGAGGGCCACTGCTTCCGCGACCAGGTGCTGGAGATCTGCCACACGGTGCGCAGCAAGGAAAGGAGCGGCCTCGCGCGCACCGTGGAAGGCGGCTCGCTCGAGACCATCCGCCAGATGGTGGCGAGCGGCGTGGGCGTGACGGTGTTGCCGGCCACTTCCGTGGGGGCAAGCAATAATGATTTGATTCGCGTATTGCCTTTCGCGCGGCCGGTTCCGGTGCGCCGCGTGGGGCTCGCCTGGCGCAAGAGCTATCCGCGCCCGGAGGCGGTCGAGGTCCTGCGCAAGAGCATCCTCGCCTGCAACCTGCCGCAGGTCGAGAAGCTTCCCTAGCTTCGGGTAAGGGCGTAGCGCCCGGGTCCGATCAGCGCCACGGCGAGCGCGGTGAGCAGGAAAAAGCCCTGCAGCTCGAGCGCCCAGCCGCCGCCCTGGTTGCGGCTGAAGAGCTCGCCCATGTGCACCAGCGCGATCGCCACCGCCATGTTGGCCACCACGACGAGCGCGGCGATGCGCGTCCACACGCCGAGGATCAGCGCGAGCGGCGCGACCACCTCGCCCAGGTACACGGCATAGCCGAACGAGCCGGGCAGGCCGACCTTCTCCACCATCCCGACGATCATGTCCGGGCCGCTCGCCACCTTGGCCAGGCCGTGGAGCAGCAGAAGGATGCCCACCGTGAGGCGTAGCAGCAGCTTGCCGGCATCGGCGGAAGCGACCGTGAGGGGTAGCGACATGGCGATTCCTTTAAACTCGGCGCGATGAATCCTACCGTCATCCTGACCTGCGGCGCCATCGTGCTTTGCCTGTCGTTCGGCGCGCGCGCCGGAATGGGGCTTTATCTGCAGCCCCTGTCGCTCGAGTACGGCTGGGGTCGCGAACTGTTCTCTTTCGCCATGGCGCTGCAGAACCTGATCTGGGGCCTGCTGGGGCCGTTCGCCGGCGGCCTTGCCGACCGCTACGGCGCCGGCCGCGTGGTGGCGCTCGCCGGGCTGGTCTACGTGCTCGGCCTGATCGGCATGGCGGTGGTCGACACGCCGCTGCTCATGTACGTGAACTCGGGCTTCCTCATCGGCCTGGGCCTCGCCGGCACTTCCTTCGCCATAGTCTTTGCCGTGATCGGCCGCGTGACGCCGCCGGAACGGCGCAGCACCGCGCTCGGCATCGCCACCGCCGCCGGCTCGTTCGGCCAGTTCGCGCTGTTGCCGGTGACGCATTTCCTGATCTCGCGCTACGACTGGCATGTCGCGCTGTTCGCGATGGCCGGCGTGACCGCGCTCATCATCCCGCTCGCGATGGCGCTGTCGGGGCGCCCGGCGCCGCACGCCGGCCCGGCGCAGTCCATCGGCGGCTCGCTGCGCGAGGCGGCGGGCGAGCGCGGCTTCCACCTGCTGTTCTGGGGCTACTTCGTGTGCGGCTTCCATATCGCCATGCTTACCGTGCACCTGCCTTCCTTCGTCACCGACCAGGGGCTGCGCGCCGAGCACGGCATGACGGCGCTTGCACTGATCGGCCTGTTCAACATCGTGGGCTCGTTTGCCGCCGGCTGGCTCGGCGGGCGCTTCAGCAAGAAGTACCTGCTGTCGGGGATCTATTCGATCCGGGTGCTGCTCATCGGCATCCTGGTGTACTTTCCTCTCAGCCCGCTCACCCTCTACCTTTTCGCCTGCGGCATCGGCCTGCTGTGGCTGGGCACCGTGCCGCTCACCAACGGCCTGGTGGCGCAGATTTTCGGCCTGCGCTATGCGGCGATGCTCGCCTCGATCGTGTTCGTCGGCCACCAGATCGGCAGCTTCTTCGGCGTCTGGCTGGCGGGCTACCTCTACGACAGCACCGGCAGCTACAACGGCGCTTTCCTGGTGTCGATGGCCCTGGGCGTATTCGCGGCGCTGGTCAACCTGCCGGTGAACGAGAAGCCGCTTGCCGAGCGGCGGGTGGCCGTTGCCTAAGCTCCTGCTCAAGGCGGCGGCGGTCGCGGTGCTGGCGTTCGCGACGGCGGCGGCATTTTCCGCCTACCTCCAACCGGGCATGCTGATCGAGTTCGCGAACCTGGTGCTGTGCATGTAGGGCAAAGCACGACATCGCGCCGGCGGCAAGCCGGTTAAGATTTGCCACCCGGATGCTTCCCGCGAACCGCTCGCTTTTCGCCGCCGCCATCGGTATTCCGGTGCTGCTGCTCGGGCTTGCCGGCTGGCTGAACTACCGCCAGGCCGAGTCCCAGGCGCTGCACCACACCGAGCAGACCACCCATGCCCTGAGCGAGCACGCGCTGCGCACGCTGGCGACGCACGAGCTCATCATCGACCTGGTCGACCGCTACGTGCAGGGCTGGAGCTGGGAGCGCATCCACACCTCGAAAGAGCTGCACCTGCTGTTGCGCGAGCTCGCCAGCCGCAACCAGGACATCGCCAGCATCTTCCTGCTCGATCCGTACGGCCAAGGCTGGATTTCCAGCCGGCGCTTCCCCATGCCGCCCATCGACGGCGCGGACCGCGATTATTTCCAGGCGCTGCTCAAGGCCGACACGCTTTACATCAGCGAGCCGGCCACCAGCCGGCTTGCCCAGGACCGCTTTTTTGCCGTGGCGCGGCGCCGCTCGAGCCCGGAGGGGCGTTTCGACGGCCTGATCGCGGTGTCCGTGAACCCGTCGTACTTCGAGTCCCTCTATGCGAGCCTGCTCCAGACGCCGCAGGACGCGGCCGACATTGCGCGCATGGACGGTGTGATCCTGGTGCGCCATCCCGCGCTGCCACAGGAGCGGGCGGTGATCCCGCTCGACGCCCCGTTCATGCAGGAGATGCAGAAAGTGAGCGCCGCAGGCAGCTACATCGCGCGCTCGGCGGGCGACCGGGTAAAGAGGGTGCACGCGTACAAGCGCGTGGGGGAATATCCCGTGTTCGCGAGCTACCAGCTGTCGATGAGCGCGGTATGGGAGGCGTGGTGGCTGTCCATGCTGCCCTATGTGATCGCCTGCCTGCTCGCCATGGCGCTGATGATGGCGGCGATCGGCCTCGCCACCCAGTACGCACGCCGCACGGCGGCGGAGGCGCGTACCGAGGAAGCCGAGCAGGCCAACCGCGCCAAGGACCTGTTCGTCGCCGCGCTCAGCCACGAGCTGCGCAATCCGCTGGCGGCGATCTCGAATGCGGCCCAGGCGCTGCAGCGCGGCGCGGCCGGCGAGCCCGGCCAGCGCACCGCGGTCGACATCATCGCCCGGCAGATCGGCCTGCTGCGCCGCATGCTCGACGATCTCCTGGACACCGCGCGCGCGGTGCATGGCAAGCTGCGCCTGGAGCGTCGCCGCCTGGACCTGCGGCAGGTCGCCGCCACGGTAGTCGCCGAGCAGCTGGCGCGGCGTCCGGGCGCGCGCGTCGAGATCCATTCGAGCGGCGGGGATGCCTGGGTGGACGCCGACCCGGTGCGCCTGCGCCAGATGCTCGACAACCTGCTGGAGAACGCGCTCAAGTACGGCGGGCGCCACATCGATGTCGACATCGGCGCGGCGGACGGGCAGGTCGAGCTCGCGGTGCAGGACGACGGGCAGGGCATCGCGCCGGAGCTGCTGCCGCGCCTGTTCCAGCCGTTCGTGCAAGGCGAGCAGACCCTGGATCGCGCGCAGGGCGGGCTTGGCCTGGGCCTCGCGCTGGTGCGGCGGCTCGCCTCGCTGCACGGGGGCACGCTGAGCGCCGCGAGCGAGGGGCCCGGCCGCGGCAGCCGCTTCACGCTGCGGCTGCCGCGCGCCGAAGCGCCCGCGCGCCCGCTGGAGCGCCCGGCCAAGGACCCGGTGGCGCGAAAGCGCCGCATGCTGCTCATCGACGACGAGCCCGACGCGCGCGACAGCCTGGGCGCGCTGCTGAAGCTGGAAGGCCACGAGGTGCTCGCCGCGTCCGAGGGCGCTGCGGGCCTCGCGCTGCTGGCCCAGGCGCGGCCGGAAATCGCGCTGGTGGACATCGGCTTGCCCGGCATGGACGGCTACGAAGTCGCCCGCCGGGCGCGCACCCTGAGCGGTCCCCTGCTGCTCATCGCCGTCACCGGCTACGGCCAGCGCGCAGACCGCGAAAAGGCGCATGCCGCCGGCTTCGATGCGCACCTCACCAAGCCGTTCTCCTACGAAGAGCTGCTGCGCGCGCTGGCGCGCGTCGAGCGCCGCGCCGCCGCCTGATCGGGGTCGCCTAATCGGGGTTAGAGCCCGAACTCTCATCCGCGTACGCGTATGCCGAGGTCGGGCTCTGACCCCGATTAGGTTCGATTAGGCCGTTCGGCGCATGGGCGGCACGGCGCTTGCACCGTAGTGTCTGACTCGCATATATGAATGCTCCCGAGCTGAAGCTCACTCGCGTGCGCGAAGGCCTGCCGTGGCCGCGCGGCGCGACCTGGGACGGCAACGGCGTCAATTTCGCGCTGTTCTCGGCGAACGCCACCAAGGTGGAGGTCTGCTTTTTCGACAAGGACACGGAGACCGAGCGCATCGAGCTGCCCGAGTTTCGCGACGAAACCTGGCACGGCTACGTGCCCGAGCTGCGCCCGGGACAGGTGTACGGCTACCGGGTGCACGGGCCGTACGCGCCCGAGGAGGGCCACCGCTTCAACCCGCACAAGCTGGTGCTCGACCCGTACGCCCGCGCGCACATCGGGGAGCTCAAGTGGGACCCCGCGGTGTTCGGCTACAAGGCGGGCGACCCGGCCGCGGACCTGTCCTTCGACGAGCGCGACAGCGCGCCCTTCATGCCCAAGTCCGTGGTGGTGGACCCGGACTTCGACTGGAAGCGCGAGAAGGTGTGGCGGCCGGTGCCCTGGGACCGCACCATCGTCTACGAAACGCACGTGCGCGGCTACACCAAGCTGCATCCGAAGGTGCCCGAGGCGCAGCGCGGCACCTTCTGCGGCCTGGCGGCGAAGGAGGTCGTGGACTACATCAAGGCGCTGGGCGTCACCACGGTCGAGCTGCTGCCGGTCCATACCTTCATCAACGATTCGTTCCTGCTGGAGCGCAAGCTCACCAACTACTGGGGCTACAACTCGATCGGCTTTTTCGCGCCCGACCCGCGCTACGCCGCCGACAAGTCGAAGACGCTGCAGGAATTCAAGGAGATGGTGGCGCGCTTCCACGACGCCGGGCTGGAAGTGATCATCGACGTGGTCTACAACCACACCGCCGAGGGCAACGAGCTCGGGCCGACGCTGTCGTTCAAGGGCATCGATAACGCGTCCTATTACCGGCTCATGCCGGACCGCAAGCGCTACTACATCAACGACACCGGCACCGGCAACACGCTCAACCTCTCGCACCCGGTGGTGATCCAGATGGTGTGCGACAGCCTGCGCTACTGGGTCGAGGACATGCACGTCGACGGCTTTCGCTTCGACCTGGGCACCATCCTCGCGCGCGAGCCGGGCGGCTTCGACACGCACAACGGCTTCATGAAAGCGCTGATGCAGGACCCGGTGCTGCACCGGGTCAAGCTCATCGCCGAGCCCTGGGACTGCGGACCCGGCGGCTACCAGGTGGGTGGCTTTCCGCCGGGCTGGGCGGAATGGAACGACCAGTTCCGCGACACGGTGCGCGACTACTGGAGAGGCGAGGCGCGGCCCAAGGCGCTGGCGCCCCGGCTGTGCGGCTCGCCCGACATCTTCAACCGCCGCGGCCGCCAGCCATGGGCGAGCGTCAACTTGATCACGGCGCACGACGGCTTCACCCTGAACGATCTGGTCACCTACAACGACAAGCACAACGAGGCGAACGGCGAGGACAACCGCGACGGCCATTCGCACAACCGCTCCTGGAACCACGGCGCCGAGGGCCCCGAGGTCGACGAGCCGATCCGCGCGCTGCGCAAGCGCCAGATGAAGAACCTGCTCGCCACGCTGCTCCTGTCGCAGGGCACGCCGATGCTGCTCGCCGGCGACGAGTTCGGCCGCAGCCAGCGCGGCAACAACAACGCCTATTGCCAGGACAACGACATCTCCTGGGTGGACTGGAACCATGACGAGCGCGCGCAGCGGCTGATCAACTTCGTGCGCAAGCTGATCGGCCTGCGCCACCAGTACCCGGTGCTGCGCCGCGCGAGATTCCTGACCGGGGAGTACGACGAGGACCTGGGCGTGAAGGACGTGGCCTGGATCAACGCCAACGGCGAGGAGATGCGCCAGGAGCACTGGGACGACGACCACGTGCGCTGCTTCGGCATGCTGCTCGACGGCCGCGCGCAGGAAACCGGCATCCGCCGGCGCGGCGAGCTCGCCACGCTGCTCATCATCTTCAACCCCTGGCAGGACGTGGTGAAGTTCATCCTGCCGGCGGCCGGCGGCGAGGGCAGGTGGCGGCTGCGCGCCGACACCAATTTCCCGGACAGCACCGAAGAGCCTGAATTCGCCGTCGGCCACGGCTACGAGGTCACGGCGCGCTCGCTTCTGCTGTTCCAGCTGGTCTAGCCATGCCCGGCGCCTCGCTCGTCGCCCTGCTGGTGGTGGCGGCGGTGCTGTACTTCGCCCGCGAGGTGCTGATCCCGTTCGCGCTCGCCATCCTGCTCGCCTTCCTGCTCGCGCCGGCGGTGCGCCGCCTGGAGCGCTGGAAGCTCGGCCGCGTGCTCTCGACCTTCATCGTCGTGGTGCTGGGCTTCTCGCTGATCGGCGCGGTGGGCTGGGTGGCGGGCAACCAGACGTTGTCGCTTGCCGAGAACCTGCCGCAATACCGCGCCAATATCGTCGAGAAAATCCGCTACCTGAAGACCCCGAGCGAAGGCCGCCTGAGCCGCGCCGCCGAGGCGATCCGCGACCTCGAGGAGGAGGCGGGGCCCGGGCCCACGCGCGAGCCGCTCGCCGTGGTCGAGGCGCCGGGCTCGGCGTACGCGCAGCTCCTCGCATGGGCGGCGCCGTTCGCCAAGCCGGTCGGCACCGCGCTTGCGGTGATCGTGTTCACCATCCTCATGCTGCTGCACCGGGAGAACATGCGCGAGCGGCTGATCGGCCTGATCGGCGCGCGGCGCATCAACCTCACCACGCAGGCGCTCGGCGAGGCGTCCTACCGGGTGAGCCGCTACCTCATCATGCAGCTGGTGATCAACGCGAGCTTCGGCATCCCGTTCGGCATCGCGCTGTACCTCATCGGCATCCCCAACGCCATGCTGTGGGGCCTGCTCGCCACGCTGCTGCGCTTCATCCCGTACGCCGGCGTGTGGATCGCCGTGGCGATGCCCACCGTGCTGGCGTTCGCCATTTCCGACGGCTGGGCCGAGGTGGCGTGGGTGCTCGGCGTGTTCTTCGCGCTCGAGGCGGTGCTGGTGTACGGGGCGGAGCCGTGGCTTTACGGGCGCAGCACCGGCCTGTCGCCGATCGCGGTGATTGCCGCGGTGCTGTTCTGGACCTGGCTGTGGGGCCCCATCGGCCTGCTGCTCGCCATGCCGCTCACCGTGTGCCTCGCGGTCATGGGCCGCTACATCCCCGCCTTCGGCTACCTCAACGTGATGCTTGGCGTGGAGCCGGTGCTCTCGCCCGAGGCGCGCTTCTACCAGCGCCTGGTCGCCATGGACCAGGAGGAGGCCGAGGACCTGGCCGAGGACTTCGCCAACGAGCACAGCCTGCTCGCGCTGCACGAGCAGGTGGTGATCCCGGCGCTCGTCCTGGGCGAGCAGGACCGCCACGCCGGCGCGCTCGACGAGAAGCACCAGCGCTTCATCTTCGACACCACGCGGCACATCGTCGAGTACGTGGAAGACCGCAGCAAACAGGGGACAGACCCCCAGGGGTCTGTCCCCCAGCGCCGGCCGGCCGCGCCGCTGTGCATCGTGCCGGCGCACGACGAGGCCGACCACGTCGCCGCGCAAGTGCTCGCCCGCATGCTCCCCGCCCCGGAGTTCGATGCGCGCGTGAGCCCCTTCCCGCTGCTCGCCGCCGAAGTGATCGAGTTCGTCGGCGAGAACGGCGCCCGGGTGGCGTGCATCTCGGCCATGCCGCCGCGCGCCGCCACCCACGCCGCCTACCTGTGCAAGCGCCTGAAGCAGCGCTTCCCCGACATTCGCGTGCTGGTGGCGCTGTGGACCAGCGAGAACACCGACCGGGCGCAGGCGCGGCTGCGCGAAGCCGGAGTCGACCAGATCGCCACGCGCCTGGGCGAGGCGCTCGAGCAGCTGCGCCAGCTCTGCGTTCCGGCCAACCTCGAGCTGCAGCAGAAGAAAAAGCAGCGCGCCTAATCGGGGTCAGAGCCCGAATTCGCAATCAGGGTCAGAGCCCGAAAACTTCAATCGGGCTCAGGGTGCCGATTTGCACGGCGCTCGCGGCGAGCGTAACGTAGGCAAAAAAAAGGAGGCCTGATGCCTACGAAGCCTTTAGATCGCCTGATGTTCGCTCAAGGGAACCTGTGCTTTTTCTGCAAGCAGCCGCTAGCGAAGGAAGCGGCGAGCGTAGAGCATCTGGTCGCAAGCGCGAATGGTGGCACGAATGCCGACGATAACTGCGTTGCCTGCTGCAAGACGATGAATCGCCTCCTCGGCAGCATGTCGGTGAAGCAAAAATTCGAGGTCGTGCTGAACCAGAACGGCCAGTTCAAATGTCCGAACGGCAAGGCGAAGCCTCTGGGAGAAAAGATTGCCCGGATCCTCGAGGATTTGCGACGGCGTGGGACCGCGAGACCCAAAACGCTCAGGACGTTGACCGGTACCATCCTCGCGCTGTTGAAGGAAGACGCGACAAAGGAGGACCTGCCGTTGATCCTGATTGAATTGCAGGCGACCGGACAGGTCATCATCGATGCCGCAAAGGTGTCTTACGCGCTAAGTTCCTCGGCAGCGCAATCGCATGCCTGATCGGGCTCGGACCGCGACTTCGCGCGTGCGCCTGGGCCGCATCCCGGCCGATCCGCCAAGCGGCATGACCAAGGCGAAGGCGAAGCAGCGGTTCCAAGCGGTAAGCGAGGAGCTCTTCGATCTGCAGGACGCGATGTTCGGCGCCAAGCTGAACAGCGTGCTGGTCGTCCTGCAGGGTCGCGACGGCGCAGGCAAGGACGGCACCATCAAGCACGTGGTCGGCTGCCTAAACCCGCGCGGCGTCGCGGTTACCTCCTTCGGTGTGCCGACGCAGGAGGAGCGCAGTCACGATTTCCTCTGGCGGGTGCATCGGCACGCGCCGCGCCTGGGCGAGTTCGCGATTTTCAACCGCTCGCACTACGAGGACGTGCTCGTGGTCCGGGTCCATGACCTGGTGCCGGAAACATCGTGGCGCGCCCGCTTCGGCCACATCGTCGACTTCGAGCAGGCGCTCGCCGCACACGGCACCATCATCCTCAAGTACTTCCTGCACATCACGAAAGAGGAGCAGGAGGAGCGCCTGCTCGAGCGGGAGAAAGACCCGCAGGCGGCGTGGAAGCTCAATCCCAAGGACTGGCAGGAGCGCGACCACTGGGACGAGTACACCGAGGCCTATGAAGAGGTCATCGCCAAGACTTCGGCGCCGCATGCGCCCTGGACCGTCGTGCCCGCGAACAAGAAGTGGTACCGCAACCTCGTGGTCGCCGAGTCGATCGCGAAGGCACTGCGCGCGCACCGCAGCCGTTGGGACGGCAGGCTGGAGGAGATGGGCAAAGCGGGCCGGGAAGCGATCGGGGCCTATCGGCGGCAAAAGAAGCAGCAGCGCGCGTGATTGCCCAAACCCGCCGCGCGGAGTAACGTGCCGGGCACCGCAAAAGGGGGAATCGATGGCGCCCGGCAGGCTTACGCTGAAAAACGTCCGGGTCCGGCAGGTCGTCGTTCCCTTGAAGCGGCCGGTCGTGTCCAAGGTCGGGCTGTTCCGCGACTGGCCGCTCATCCTGATCGACCTTTACACGGAGCAGGGCATCGTCGGGCACAGCTACCTCGAGCCCTACCTCAAGCAGTCGGCGCGCTACATCGTGCCGGCCATCGAAGATCTCGTTGAAGCCGTGCGCGGCCGGCCGCTCGCCCCGTTCGACGCCTACCGCAGCGGCCTGGGCTCGCTGCACCTCGTCGGCCGCGAAGGGATCTCTCTCATCGCCGTGTCAGGACTCGACATGGCCGCCTGGGATGCGCTCGCCAAGGCGGCCGGAATGCCGCTCGCGATGTTCCTGGGCGGTAGCGTCGGCCCGGTTCCGGCGTACAACAGCAACGGACTGTGGCTGACACCGCTCGACACGCTCGCCGAAGAGGCAGCGGCGCTGGTGGCCGAAGGCGGCTTCCAGGGCTTGAAGCTGCGGCTGGGAAGGCCGACGCTGGAGGAAGACCTCGCGGCGATCCGCGCCGTGCGCGAAGGTGCGGGCGCCCAGGTGAAGCTGATGTGCGATTTCAACCAGGGCCTGTCGCTCGGCGATGCGCTCGCGCGCTGCCACGCGCTGGACGGGCAGGGCCTTTACTGGTTCGAGGAGCCGACGACTTACGACAATATCCCCGGCTACGCGCAGCTCGCTCGCGAGCTCGACACCCCGGTCCAGCTCGGCGAAAACTTCTACGGCCCGCGCATGCTCTACCAGGCGGTGCTCGCGCGCGCCGGGGACTACATGATGCCGGACCTGATGCGCATCGGCGGCGTCAGCGGCTGGCTGCGCGCGGCGGCGATCACGGGCGCCGCAGGCATTCCCATGTCGACGCACCTTTACCCCGAGGTCGCCGCGCACCTCATGCGCGTCACCGACACCGCGCACTGGCTGGAATGGCAGGACTGGGCGGATCCCATCCTCGCCGAGCCCTTCCCCGTGAAGGATGGATTCGTCATGGTGCCCGAGCGCCTGGGCCACGGAATCGCATGGAACGAAAAGGCGGTCGCAAAGTACGCGTCATAGGGCCCCAGACCCATTCGGGGTCAGAGCCCGAATCCGAACGCGATGAGCGGGCGGACGGCGCGTAATCCGGTCTGTCCGGTGTGTGCCAGCACGCTGCGTCGCATCGACCTGCCGGACTTCGCGACGGTTGGCGTTTACGTCGGCGTGGAGCTGCTCTTCTGGGCGGCGGTGGCGCTGGTGCTCGCGTTTCTGGCGGCGCCGAGCGCCGAAGGCGAGTGGTACGCCGGCCTCGCCGCGCTGGCGATCGTGGCGTGGCTGCAGCTGCGGCCGCGCCAGCTCGCGGCGCGCGAGGCGTTTCGCGATCGCGCCCGCTATCATTGCGAATCGTGCAATCGCCACTTCGAGGGCCCGGGCCCATGGCCATCCGCATAGTGCGTCTGGGCACGCCGCGCGCGAAAGGCGAAGGCCTGCGGCTGGGAACCGTGCGCCGCCCGCCGCGCGGCGTGCGCAAGGCGGATTACGCGCGGCGCGACTTCTACGACCAGTGGCTTCCCTTGCTCTCGCCCAGCGCGCCGCTGGTGAAGCGGGCGGGCGAGGACTGGGCGGGATTCACGCGTGATTACCGGCGCGAAATGCGCGCGGCGGCGCCGCGGCAGATGATCGAGCTGCTGGCACGCCTGTCGCACCACATGGATTTCTCGGTCGGCTGCTATTGCGAGGACGAGGCGCGCTGCCACCGCTCGGTGCTGCGCGAGCTGCTGGCGCAGCAGGGCGCGAGACTCGCATGACGGACAGGCTGCTCAACGCCATCCGCGCAAAGGACTATCGGGCGGCGTTCAAGGCCATCGCGGCCTTGCGGGGAAGCCCTCAAGTGCTGCCCCCGGAAAACGGGAAGGACGAGCAGCGGGAATTCCAGCTCAAAGTGGCCCGCCTGGTCGCCCAGCGCGGCGTGAGCGCGCTGCCGGCGGCGTGGGCCACGCTCGGCCCGGAGCAATGGCGGGCAGCGCTGATCTCCGAGATCGGGCAGTTCTGCGATCTGTGGGCCGAGGAAGCCCTGGTCGAGCTCGCTATTGCCGCCCTGCAGGACGAGAGCCGCGGAATCCAGCGCAACGCGGTATGGACCCTGCTCGGCTGGCTGCGCGAACGCTCGCCGAGGGAGCTGAAAGCGGCGAAAACCGAGGCGCAGCGCCGCTTCGCTGCGGCGCAGGCGGCACTGCGCGGCTGGATCACGCCGCCGCGCCGCGCGCGCCTGACGCAAGCCTATGGCACGCTGCTGTGGGGTAGCCGCAGAGAGCGCCATGTCGCGCTCGGGCAGATCACAGAATCGGTCGGCTACACGGCGCGCGCGAGCGACACGGGCATCATCGAAATGCTCGAGGCGCTGCGCCCGCAGTCGGGCGCCACGCATACGGTGAGCTATGAGAAGCTGAACGCCTCCACGCTCGACTGGCGCACCAGCCTGGTTGCCCAGCACAAGGGCGTCGACCCGGCCAGCCTGAAGCTGCGCATCTCCTACACCCCGACCGGGCTGCTCGACGCGCAAGTGCTCGAAAGCGCGCTGCGCCGGATTCGCGACAACGCCGGCGCGCCATGATCGACAGCCCGTCCGACTGGGTAGAGCGCTGGGCGCCGCTGCTCGCGCGCGGGCCGGTGCTGGACGTGGCGTGCGGCTCCGGGCGGCACGCGCGCTACTTCGCGGCGCGCGGGCTGGAGGTCGTGGCCGTCGACCGGGAGCCGCAAGACATTCCCGATGCAAGGTTCGTCCGGGCGGATCTCGAGGACGGCAGGCCGTGGCCGTTCGCCGGGCAGCGCTTTGCCGGCATCGTGGTGACGAACTATCTGCACCGCCCGTTGATGCCGACGCTCGAGGAAAGCCTCGACGAGGGTGGCGTCCTCATATACGAAACGTTCATGGCGGGCAACGAGCGCTACGGCCGGCCGGCCAATCCGGACTTCCTCCTGCGGCCCGGGGAGCTGCTGCGCGCTTTCGGCGCGCTGACGGTAGTCGCGTTCGAGCAGGGCGTGGTCGAGCGCCCGAAAAAGGCGGCTGTTCAGCGCATCTGCGCCGTCCGGGGCGACGCCGGAGGCGTTAAAATCGCCGCATGATTACCGGAAGCCTGGTCGCGATCGTCACCCCGATGCACGAGGACGGGCGGCTCGACCTCGACGCGTTCAGGAAGCTGATCGACTGGCACGTGGCCGAGGGCACCGACGGCATCGTGGTGGTCGGCACCACCGGCGAGTCGCCCACCGTGGACGTCGACGAGCACAAGGCGCTCATCCGCCTGGCGGTGGAGCATTCGCGCGGGCGCATCCCGATCATCGCCGGCACCGGCGGCAACTCCACCGCCGAGGCCATCGAGCTCACCGCCTCGGCCAAGAAGGCGGGCGCCACGGCCTGCCTGTCGGTCGTGCCCTACTACAACAAGCCCACGCAGGAAGGCCTGTACCGGCACTTCCGCAAGATCGCTGAAGCGGTCGACCTGCCGATGATCCTGTACAACGTGCCCGGGCGCACGGTGGCCGACCTGCAGAACGACACGGTGCTGCGCCTGTCGCAGGTGCCCGGCATCATCGGCATCAAGGACGCCACCGCCAACATCGAGCGCGGCACCGACCTCGTGAAGCGCCTGCCGCGCAGCTTCGCCATCTACAGCGGCGAGGATGCCACCGCGCTTGCGCTTATCCTGCTCGGCGGCCACGGCGTCATCTCGGTGACCGCCAACGTGGCGCCCAAGCTGATGCACCAGATGTGCGCGGCGGCGCTGGTGGGCGACGTGAAGAGGGCGCGCGAGCTGAACCTGCGGCTCCTGCCGCTGCACCAGCGCCTGTTCGCCGAGGCCAACCCGATTCCGGTCAAGTGGGCGCTCGCCGAGATGGGCATGATCGAGCCCGGCCTGCGCCTGCCGCTGTCACCGCTATCCGAGAAGCTCCACCAGGCGGTGCGCGAGGCGCTGCACGAGGCGGGCATTGCGCGCCCCGGGCTGCGCGTCGTGGAGGGCCGCGGCTAGATGCGCAACCTGGTGGTCGTAGTGGCGCTGCTCGCCTCGGGCTGCAGCACCATCAGCGGCATGTTCGACAGCAAGGTGGACTACAAGGCCTCCGGCCAGCTGCCGCCGCTCGAGGTGCCCCCGGACCTCACCGCGCCGGCGCGCGACAACCGCTACGTGCTGCCGGAGTCGCGCACGGCGACCCTGTCGAACTACCAGCAGGAGCGCAAGGAGCAGGGGCGGGCCGCCGCAGGCGCGGTGCTGCCGCAGATCGAGCACATGCGCGTCGAGCGCGCGGGGGATACGCGCTGGCTGGTGGTGCGGGAGCCGCCCGAGAAGCTGTGGCCGCTGGTGCGCCAGTTCTGGCTGGAGCGCGGCTTTCTCATCCGCCACGAAGTGCCCGAAGCCGGCGTGCTGGAAACCGACTGGGCGGAGAACCGCGCCAACCTGCCGCAGGATTTCATCCGCGGCCTGGTCGGCCGGTTCGCCGAGCACGTCTACTCGACCCCCGAGCGCGACAAGTTCCGCACCCGCCTGGAGCGCACTGCGGACGGCAAGGCCACCGAGATCTACATCAGCCACCGCGGCATGCAGGAGGTCTACACGGGCGGCGCCGAACGCGGCAACGAAGGCCAGACGATATGGCAGCCGCGCGCACCCGACCCCGGCCTGGAAGCCGAGTTCCTGCGCCTGATGATGGTGCGGCTCGGGGCGGACGAGGAGCGCGCCAAGCTCGCCGCCACCGCCGAACCGCAGCCCGACCGCGCGCAGATCGTCAAGCGCAGCGACGGCAGCGAGGCGCTGCAGGTGAACGAGCCGTTCGACCGCGCCTGGCGGCGCGTCGGGCTCGCGCTCGACCGCGTCGGCTTCACCGTCGAGGACCGCGACCGCCAGAACGGCCTGTATTTCGTGCGCTACGCCGATCCGGAGTCCGAGATGGCGATGAAGGACGCGCAGCGCGGCTTCCTCGCGCGCCTGTTCGGCTCGGGAGACCCGAAGGTAAAGGCCGAGCAGTACCGCGTGCAGGTGCGCCAGGACGACGAGCGCAGCCAGGTCAACGTCCTCAACAAGGAAGGCGGCGCGGAAACCTCGCGCACCGCCCAGCGCATCCTGTCGCTGCTCCACGAGCAGCTCAAGTAGAAGTAAGTTGCTGCGCTTCGCCTCGCTCGCCAGCGGCAGCAAGGGCAACTGCCTGGTGGCCGACGCGGACGGCACCAGGGTGCTGGTGGACTGCGGCCTCAACCTGCGCGACTGCGAGCGGCGCCTGGCGCGCCTCGGGCTGCAGCCCGCCGACGTCTGCGGCATCCTCATCACTCACGAGCACGGCGACCATGCCCACGGCGTGTTCGACTTCGCCGCGGCCCACGGCATCACCGTGTACCTCACTTACGGCACCATGGCCGCGCTGAAGGCCGAGGGCAAGGTGACCGAGGGCGTGCGCATGGTGTGCGTCAACGGCCGCGAGTCGTTCTTCATCGACGGCCTGCAGGTCGCGCCCTTCACCGTGCCGCACGACGCCCGCGAGCCGGTGCAATACGTGCTCTCCGACGGCGAGCGCCGGCTGGGGGTGCTCACCGACATCGGCGCGCCCACGGCGCACGTGGCGCAGGTCCTGTCCGGCCTGCATGCGCTGGTGCTGGAAACCAACTACGACCACGACCTTCTCTGGAACGGCGGCTATCCGCGCTGGCTGAAGGAGCGCATCGCCGGGCCTTTCGGCCACCTGGACAACGAAGATTCCGGCCGCCTGCTCGGCGCGCTCGACTGCTCGAAGCTGAGGCACCTCATCGGCGCGCACCTGTCGCAGCAGAACAACCGGCCCGAGCTCGCCCGTGCGGCGCTGGCGCGCGCCATGAACTGCGAGCAAAGCTGGATCCAGCTCGCCACCCAGGACGGCGGCTTCGACTGGCGCGAGGCGTAGGAAGAAAAATGGGGACGGACCCCATTTATTTTTAAGGACAAGCTGCAGCGCGAAAAATAAATGGGGTCCGTCCCACTAGTGTCCGGTTAAATGCCGAGCAGTTTCAGTTGGTTGGAGCTGTCCGGGTTGGCAGTGAGAGGTACTTTCTCGATAAGGGCTTGTTGGAGAGACTTTTTCTCGAAGATTGTCACGGAGAGAACTTGTAGCAAT
>CBDDSA010000078.1:0-3045 GCA_965233185.1 uncultured bacterium | reverse complement strand
ACGGCTGGCGCGCCGGGTTGTCGAACGCGCCCTGCATGATGAGCGTGCCCAGGTTGGGCGGCGCGTGCGCGCAGATCTTGTGGCCGGCGAGCCGCGTGATGTCGACAGTGGCGCTGTCCTTGCGCACCACGACGACCTGCGTGAAGTCGCCGGGCGCCTTCACCAGCACGTTATAATCGAGCTTCTCCATGCGCCAGCCGTTGAAGTGCGGCCCATCGAACACCAGATCGTAAGCACCTTTCTGCATCGCCCCCTGGTAGACGCCCCAGCTTCCCGGATGACGGTAGACGACTTTCTTGCCAAGGGCTTTGGAGAGATATTGAGCCAGCGGTTCGAAGCGCCGCCGGCCCTCATCCTCGTTGTCACGCGGCGGGGCCGAGAGCGTAAGAATGTCGGCCTTCAGTGCGAGCGCCAGCGAAACGCCGCTATCCGGCTGCTGCGGGGGGAGGAGCGCGACGTTCAGTCCGGAGTCGGCGGCGTTCACCGTGATTGCGCCAATGCCAACGGCGAGCACGGCGGCGACAGCGGACGCATAGACGATTCGGATATTCATGACTGGATTCCTCCCTGAAGTGGAATGTGTGGCGGCGTTTTTTACGCTTGCCGTCCGATGAGACTAGAAAACCAAAGCCGCATTCTCAAGATTCCCGGATGGGTATCCGATGAATGGCCGTGGCTGGGGCGATGACCGGCGAATACCGGGAGCCGGGAACATCAGTACTGCCTCGGATGCTCAGGTCCACCTGGCCGGCAGGCTACGTGCCCAAGATCAATCCATGTTGGCAGAGACTTATGACAGGCACGTGAACCATGGCACAGGGGTGTAAGGCCAGTGCCCGGGGAGAACGCTCTTTCGGCAACTCCGCCATCGCGCCGTCCCGGGCGCATGGCCCTTGCCATGGGCAGCTGCTCGCGGCGTTGCTCTCGACCGCCGGCTTCCGACCATCCTGTACGCTGACCAGATCAAACTGCTGGCGCGCGAAGGTTCGTATGCACATTTCTTGGGTTATGCAACTTCCGCAAGAGCGGGATGTGGCGAAACAGGCCGTTGGAAATGCCTTGATCCCGGCCTGGTAAGTTAAGTGCCATTCTGATCTGACCCCGACATCGGGAAGCGTTCGTTGTGCGCCGGAACCGGGGATGATTCCCTTCCACCCCAAACCAGCACCGCCGCCATCGCCACACCGAACAGCAGTTTCGAGACCAGTGTCACCGGATGCGGCATCAAGGACACGAAAGCCGGATTAATCAGCGGCAACAGCAGGAAGAAGTTAAAGACCCAAACCGCCGCCAGCGCACCGAGGGCGCCAAGAAACCGCAGCGCCGCGGAACGCTGTCGGCCGAGCACCCGCATCATCACCGAGGCCAGGGCAATTGAAAGCAGGAAGTGAATGGCCAGCCCGATCCATGGCGTGAAGCTGGAAGCGGCCATGCCGGGAATCACCGTTGCGCCTACCGCGCGCGCGATTGCCCAGCCATCCGCGCCCAACGCCGTCGCCACCGCCGCAATCCACACTACTTCGGCCAACCCGCCCGCGGCACCCGCCGCGACCGCGACACTGATTCTTCCGCTTGGCATGACATTTCTCCCTTGGGATGAGTTGAGGTGATTCACAACGGCCTTTTCGTTCCGGGCAAGATAACCAACAGCCATCGTCTTTATATTGATGTAGATCAACCACGCGCCAGAACTCCGCTTGCCCGCATGCATGCTTCGCGGTTGCGCAACAGAAGTTTCGATTCGAATCGGGGAGCAAACCGCCGGGAAAGCGATCAAGCTTAACCCCACAACGTCGAGGAAGCTTGGAGGCGTAATCGTTTTCGTTAACGGGTTTGACTGCGATCAGCGCGCGGCAACGCTGCGACGCGCACTGGCGTTGGGCGACAGGAGGACTGGTCGGGTCAGGGGCAGAACGGGTGCGGCAGCTGAACCCGGGACGGGTCTTCGCAGTGCCGCGCGCAAGTCTTGGTATTGGTGAGCCAGGACACAAAGGCCTCGTAGGGCGCGGGCCGACTGATGAAGTAACCCTGTGCCATGTCGCAGCCCAGAGTTCCGAGATACCCAAGGGCCTCGGCGTTTTCGACGCCCTCCGCGACCACCCGCAATCCCATGTTGTGTGCCAGGTCGACGGTCGACCGGACGATAATCGCATCGTTGTTGTCCGATTTCATGTCCATCACGAACGACCTGTCGATCTTGATCTCGTCGACCGGCAACCGCTTCAGGTACGACAACGACGAGTAGCCGGTACCGAAGTCGTCGATCGACAGGCACACGCCCATGGCGTCCAGACGCGTCAGCACTTCCAGGGCGTGGTCTGCGTCGTCCATGACGGCGCTTTCGGTCAGCTCCAGGGTCAGTGCGGTCGCCGGCACGTTCCACTTTTTCAATGCCGCCGCGACCTCCTGAGCCAGTTGCGGGTCGCGCAGGTTGGCGGCCGAGATGTTGATACTGATGCCGACTGCGTGACCGGCCCGGGTCCAGCGCGCGCAGTCTTCGAGCCCGCGGTTCAGCACCCAGCGGGTGAGCGCGTGTATCAGGCCGGCCTGCTCGGCGATCGGAATGAAGCGGTCCGGCGGGATATTGCCCTGCTGCGGGTGACGCCAGCGCGCCAGCGCCTCGGCGCCGCACACACTGGCCGCGCGGACGTTGATCTTGGGCTGATAGTGCAGTTCGAGGCCGTCATTGAGGATGGCATCGTGCAGGTCGCGTTCGAGCGTGGCGCGCGCGAGCGATTCGCCGTGGCGGGCGTTGTCCGCCAGGGCGTAGCCGCATTGCTGTTGTTTGGCGTAGTACATGGCCATGTCCGCCTGCTGCAACATCGTCATCGGATCCGAACCGTGCTCGGGGTACAGGGCGATGCCGAGGCTCATGCGCACGAGCAGGCTATGACCCTTGATGACGAATGGCGCCTCCAGGGCCTTGATCAGCTTTTCCGCCACGCTCCTGGCGCTGGCGGCGTTGTCGATACCGGCGAGCACCGCCGCGAACTCGTCGCCCCCGAGGCGTGCCAGTCCTTCGTACGGGATGGTCGACATCTCCTG
>CBDDSA010000077.1:0-9088 GCA_965233185.1 uncultured bacterium | reverse complement strand
ATTGCTACAAGTTCTCTCCGTGACAATCTTCGAGAAAAAGTCTCTCCAACAAGCCCTTATCGAGAAAGTACCTCTCACTGCCAACCCGGACAGCTCCAACCAACTGAAACTGCTCGGCATTTAACCGGACACTAGTGGGGTACGTCCCCATTTTCAGTTCAGCGGCACGCCGCGGCCGCTCGCGACTTCCCCGGGCGATACCGGCGCGGCGCCGTTGCCCCAGGCGCCGCGGATGTAGGTGACCACCGCAGCCACCTGGCGGTCGCTCAGCTGGTGCGCGAAAGGCGGCATCCCGTACGGGCGCGGGTTGCCCGCAGTGCTAGGCGGGAAGCCGCCGTTCAAAGTAATGCGGATGGCGTTCACGGGATTGCGCATCAAAATCGCCGAATTGCCCGCGAGCGGCGGATAGACGCGCGGCACGCCCGCGCCGTTTTTCTGGTGGCAGCCGGCGCAATGCTCGCGGTACACTACCGCGCCCTGCTTCATCAGCTCCGCGCGCTGGCCGCTGGAGACCAGCGCGCCGCCCGGCGCCGATGAATCGTCCGCTTCGCGCCGCGATTTCAGGTACACCGCCATGGCGGTGAGGTCCTCGCCGGTGAGGTGCTGCAGGCTGTCGCGCGCCACCTCGGCCATGGGGCCGAATACCGCGCCGCGCGGCGCAACGCCGGTCTTGAGCAGCTCGACGATCTCCTCCACCGGCCAGGCGCCCAGCCCCGAATCGCGCTCGGAGGCGAGCGAGGGCGCGTACCAGCTTTGCATCGGCATCGGGCCGCCGCGCTCGCCGTGGCAGGCGCCGCAATGCCCGAGGACTTCCACGAGGTAGGCGCCGCGGTTCCATTGCTCGCTGCGGCCGGGGTCCTCCTTGAAAGAGGCCTGCTCGAAATGCAGCGCGCGCCAGCCGGCGAGCAGCGGGCGCTTGTCGTACGGGAAGCGCATCCGATGCGGCGCGTTCGCATGCCGCACGGCGGGCACGGTCCTCAGGTAGGCGAACATGGCATCGGCATCCGCGCGCCGCAGGCGCGTGTAGTACGCGTATGGAAAGGCGGGATAGAGGAGCGTCCCGTCGCGTGATTTTCCCTCGTGCAGCGCGCGCCACAGGTCATCGGCCGACCAGCGGCCGATGCCGGTCTCGGGATCCGGCGTGATGTTGGAGCTGTAGAGCGTGCCGAAGGGCGTCTCGATCGGCCGGCCGCCTGCATAAGGCGCTGCGCCGGGCGCCGTGTGGCACGAGAAGCAGTTTGCCGCGCGCACCAGGTAGCGCCCGCGCTCGACGGAGGCGCCGCCCGCGGCGGCGGGCGGCGAGACCTCTTCCGGCGGAGATCCGAACTGGACCGCCAGCACCAGCGCAAGCCCGAGGGCGAGCAGCAGCGCGAGCCCCTTCATACGCCGCCGCAATCCATCGGCAGCTTCAGCGATCCCTCGGGCAGCGGTGTCCAGTCGGCGGGCACGCGCCGGCTGGCGAGCCACGCGGAGACTGCGGCGATCTCCGGCGGCTGCAGCTGGCCGGCGATTGCCGCCATGCAATCGGGCTCCTGCGCGCGGCGCAGATGGCTGCGCCATGCGCCCATCTGCGCGGCGACGTACTGCGCATTCAGCCCGAGCAGCCCGGGAATCGCGGGTGCCATGCCGGTAAGCGCCTCGCCATGGCACGCGGTGCAGGCGGGGATCTTGCGCAGCGGGTCCCCGCGAAATATGAGCGCCTCGGCGCGCGCCAGCGCCTCTCTCGACGGCGGCCGCGCCGGCGGCGGATGCGCCGGCGAGAGCGCCGCATAATGCCCGGCGATCTCGCGCAGATAGTCGTCGGAAAGGTACGCCACCAGGTAGTTCATCGGCGGCGCATGGCGGCGACGCTCGCGGAAATTGATCAGCTGGTTGTGCAGGTAGCCGGCCGGCTTGCCGGCGATGCGCGGGTAGTACTCATCCGCCTTCAGTCCCTCGCCGCGCTTGCCGTGGCAGGCGGCGCAGGCGAGCAGCCGCTGCTCCAGCGTGTCCTTCACCTCCTGGGCCCCGGCAGGCCCGCAAAAAACAAGAAGCAAAAAAGGCAGCAATAGGCGCGCTAGGCTTCTCACCCCTCCCGCTGGAGCATGAGTCGTGCCGCCTCCTTGGCGCTCATGCCGGGCTTCACGCCGAGGGCGAGCGCTGCGGCGTTGGCCGCGGAGATGACGCCGTCGCGATAGGTGCTGAGCGCATCGCCGATGCGCGCGCTGTCGGCGGACACCGCCGCCGCGGGGGTTCCCGCCATCGCCTGCAAGCCGTCGATTCCGGAATCGTCCAGGCCGCGCCCGGCGTCGTTGGCGATCAGGCCGCGCGGCTGCACCTGGCGCGCATAGTCCGCCATCACCTTGCCTGCGTGCGAGGCGACGCAGAACACGTCGCCGGGATGCTCACCCTTCACGCGCGCGAACGACCACACCGCGAAAATGCGCCCCGCCGCAGCGATGTCAACCTCGTGGATGCTCTCGTCGATGATGCCGTGCAGGTTGCACGGCTTGCCGCGCGCCGCCTTCAGCATGAGGCGGGCGGCCTCGCCGCCGGTCTGCCCCGGCCGCACGCCGAGCGCCGCGGCCGCCTCGTTCATGCGGCTCACCCTGCCGGCCACCAGCGTCATGCCGCGCGACAGGCCCGCCGTCATGGTGGCGATGGCCGCGGCCGGCATGCCGAAACGTTGCGCCAGCGGCAGGCCGCTCACTCCCGCTTCGTCCTTCCCCGGGCCGGCCTCGTGGGCGATCCAGGCCTTGACGCCGCCGCGCATCGCCATGGCGGCGGTGGCTGCACCGGCGAACGAGGCGCCGAGCGCGACGTCGTCGAAGTGCGGCTCGTGCTCGAAGTAGGAAAGCGAATCGGCGACCAGCACCCGACCGTCGCTGCCGCCATCGAACCAGACGCTGATGCTCATCAGGAGAAAAAACGCGCGCCGTTGGCCAGCACCGAGACGTCGATGCCCTCGGCGTCCATGTCCTGCAGGCGCGCGGCCGGGTCGCGCAGCTCCTGGCTGGCGACGCGGCTGCGCCGCTCCCGATCCACCTGCCCCGCCGCCATGCGCAGGTGCGGCGAGCCGAAGGTATGCACGCCGCTGCCGCCAAGCCTGGGAAAGGTGCGCCCCTCAATGAGCCAGAACGCACGCGGCTCGCCTTCGACGATGCGCGGCGCCGCGCCGGCGAGCTCCGGCCGACCCTGCAGCGCAGGGAAAGTCTCTTGGCACTCCTCGACGTGCGCAACGGTATCGAACACGGCGGCAGCGTCACTCACGAGCGGCCCCGCCTCGTCTATTCGCATCTTTCATGAATCCCCCGAGCACGCGCATTGCATTTTACTTCCCGTTGACTTCTACCCCGGTGAGATATAGCGTCAGCGCTCTCGGGAGGAGGAAAAGATGAAACAGAACGTCGCCCGCGCGGCGCTCGCCGCAATGGCCAGCGCGTTGACGTACTCGGCCAGTTCCGTTGCCGGGACCGCCTGCGCGGATCTCGCGCTCATTGCATTCCCGGACACAACGATCACCGCCGCGCACGAGGTGCCGGCCGGCAGCTTTACACCACCCGGCAGTCAGCCGCTTGCCAACCTGCCGGCGTTCTGCCGCGTGGCGCTTACGGTGGCGCCGGCGATCCGCATCGAGGTGTGGCTGCCTTCGGCCACGTGGAACGAGCGCTATCAGGGCGTGGGCGGCGGCGGATACGCCGGAAGCGTCTCGTACGGGGCAATGGCGACCGCGCTGCGTGCCGGTTACGCGACGGCGAGCACGGACACGGGCCACGTCGGCGGCAGCGGCACGTTCGCGCTCAATGCCGACGGGACGCTCAATTGGGGCCTGATCGACGACTTCGCGCGCCGCTCGCTGCACGAGATGGTGCTCAAGGCCAAGGCGCTCATCAACGCGCACTACGGCGCGCCGGCGAAGTACTCCTACTGGACCGGCTGCTCCACCGGCGGCCGCCAGGGCTTGATGGCGGTACAGCGTTTCCCCGAGGAGTACGACGGCCTGGTGATCGCCGCGCCGGCGATCCATATGGAAAGATTCGTCGCCGCGGAAATCTGGCCGCAGATCGTCATGCACCAGGCGCTCGGGGCGCCGATCCACCCGGCCAAGCTCACCGCCGTAAGCAACGAAGCCGTGGCTGCCTGCGATGCCAGCGACGGCGTCGTGGACGGCGTCATCAACGATCCGCGCAAGTGCGACTACGATCCGGCGAGCTCTGCGGTGCTGACGCCCGCCGAGGCGGCCTCCGTACGCAAGATCTGGAATGGCCCGACCGGCGCCAAGACCGGCAAACGGCTGTGGTTCGGCCTCGAGCCGGGCGCCTCGTTCGCTGGCCTGGCGGGCACCGACCCGTTCGCCATCGCCACGGTGCACCTGAGCCATTGGGTGAACCAAGACCCAGCCTTCGACTGGCGCACGGTCACCGAGCAAGGGTTCGAGGCTTACTTCCGCGCCTCGCACCGCAAGTTCGACGAAGTGATCGGCACGGCGGACGACAACCTAAAGGCATTCCGCAAGCGGGGCGGCAAGATCGTCATGTGGCACGGCGAATCCGACCAGCTTATCTTTCCGCGCGGCACGGTGAGCTATTACGAGCGCGTAGTCTCGGGCAACGGCGGCCTGAAGCATGTCGACGACTTCATGCGCCTGTACATGGCGCCGGGCGTGGCGCATTGCTCGGGCGGCGCGGGGCCGCAGCCGGTCGGTACGCTGGAAGCGGTAGTGAACTGGGTCGAGAATGGCGTCGCCCCTGACACCATCCTCGCCACGCGCAACCTCGGCGGCGGGGCGGTGCGCAGCCGCCCGCTCTGCGCATATCCCAAGACCGCGAAATGGATCGGCACCGGGAGCACCGATGACGCGGCAAACTTCGCCTGCGTCGACGGCCGGCACGACGACGACGACTTCAAGATCACCGGGTTCGGCTCGAACTAGTCCCTTCCCGGAACGCCTGGCCGGGGCCGCATTGCGCCGCCGCAACCCGGCGGCGCCGGCGTGGTCGCCGCGACGTTCGCATTCGCGTCCCCGGTGCTCGCGCAGCAGAAGAGCCTGAAGGTCGGCTTCATCACCACGCTGTCCGGGCCGCAGGGCATCATCGGCAAGCACATGCGCGTTTCCGTGGAGCTGGCGCTCGACCACCTGTGACGCAAGGTGGGCGGGCTGCCGACGGAGGTGGTCTACGGCGACGACCAGTTCAAGCCCGACGTGGGCGTGCAGGTCGCCGAGCAGATGCTCAAGCGCGACCAGGTGGACATCATGTCCGGCATCATCTGGTCCAATGTGATGATGGCCACCGTGCCGGTGGTCACCGGCGCGGGCAAGATCATGGTCGGCACCAACGCCGGCGCGAGCCCCCTGGCCGGCGCGCAGTGCAACGCCTCGCCATGGCAGGCGGTGCAGGCGGGATCTTGCGCAGCGGATCGCCGCGCAGCATCAGCGCCTCGCCGCGCTCGAGCAGATCTTTCGACGGCGCCCGCCCCGGCGGCGGATACGCCGGGGACAAGGCCGCGTACTGCGCGGCAATCTCGCGCAGGTACTCGTCCGAGAGGTACGCCACCATGTAGTTCATCGGCGGAGAGTGGCGGCGCCGTTCCCGGAAATTGCGCAGCTGGTTGTACAGGTAGCCGGCCGGCTTGCCGGCGATGCGCGGGTAGTATTCGTTCGCCTTGAGCCCCTCGCCGCGCTTGCCGTGGCAGGAGGCGCAGGCCAGGAGGCGCTGCTCGAGGCTGTCGGGGATGGTTTGCGCCTGGACGCCCGCCGAAACCAGGAGAAGAAGTACCAGGAGGCCTTTCACACCCCGGTCTGGAGCATGAGGCGTGCCGCCTCCTTCGCGGTGATGCCCGGCCTGATGCCGATCGCCAGCGCGGCGGCGTTGGCCGCGGAGATGACGCCGTCGCGATACGTGCTCAGCGCATCGCCGATGCGCGCGCTGGCCGCCGGCACGGCCGCCGCCGGCGTCGTCCCCATCGCCTCGAGGCCGTCGATGCCGGAGTCGTCCAGGCCGCGCGGCCTGACCTGCCGCGCGTAGTCGGCCATCACCTTGCCGGCGTGCGAGGCGACGCAGAAGACGTCGCGCGGATGCGCACCCTTCACGCGCGCGAACGACCACACCGCGAAAATGCGCCCGTTCGGGGCGATCTCGACCTCGTGGATGCTCTCGTCGATGATGCCGTGCAGGTTGCACGGCCTGCCGCGCGGCGCCTCCAGCATCCGCCGGGCGGCCTCGCCGCCGCTCTGCCCGGAACGCACGCCAAACGCAAGCGCCGCCTCGTTCGCGCGGCTCACGGTCCCGGTGATCAGCGTCATGCCGCGCGACAGTCCCGCCGTCATGGTGGCGATGGCCGCCGCCGGGACGCCGAAACGCTGCGCCAGCGCGAGGCCGCTGACCCCGGCGTCGTCCTTTCCCGGGCCGCCCTCGTGGGCGATCCACGCCTTGACCCCGCCGCGCATGGCCATCGCCGCGGTGGCCGCGCCGGCGAACGACGCACCGACCGCCACGTCGTCCAGGTGCGGCTCGTGCTCGAAATAGGAGAGCGAATCCGCCACCAGCACGCGCCCGCCGCCCCCGCCGTCGAGCCAGACGCCGATGTTCATGGAGAAAAGAAGCGCGCGCCGTTGGCGAGGATCTTCGCCTTCGTCTTGTCCGGCACGTCGTCGCGGTCGCGGAATACCTTGAGGGCATCGAACACCCGGTGTGCGTGCGGCAGGTCCGAGGAGTAGAGAATGCAGTCGGCGCCGATCACCTACGACACCGGGCCGATGCGCGCCTCGTCCAGCTCGCAGCTGAAGAACACGCGCCCGGCCTGCACGTACTCCCTGGGATTGCGCGCCGGCAGGTCGGATTTCTTCGAGCCGCCCGGCGGCTGCCTGTAGCAACGCTCCATGCGGTCGAGCCAGTAGGGCACCCACTCGACCCCGGCCTCGAAAAATCCCGCCTTGAGCCGCGGAAAGCGCTCCAGCACGCCGCCGATCAGGATGCTGGAGAAGCCCATGAAGATCGGCAGCGCGAAAGGCGTGATCATGGTCTCGTCGACGTTGTCGTAGAGTTGCTGATCGCCGGGAACGATCAGCCCACGTGCACGCACAGCGGCAGGCCCTCGCTTTCCAGTGCCTGATAAAAGGGGTCCAGACGGCGGTCGCTCAGCGTCATCGGGCCGGCGGTGCCGAGGGTCATGACGCCGCTCGCGCCCAGCTTCCCGATTCTGCGGATTTCCTCGACGGATCCGTCGACGTCCGGCAACGGCACCGTGGCCACCCAGCGCAGCCGTCCACCGGAGGCGGCGCACTTCGCCGCAATCCAGTCGTTGTAGCTGCGGCACAGCGCGCGCACCAGCGCCGGGTTGTCGGCCAGCGGCCACACCAGGAACATCGTGGGAAAGAGCACCGAGACGTGGATGCCCTCGGCGTCCTGTCCTGCAGGCGAGCCTGCGGATCGCGCAGCTCCTGGCTTTCGACGCGCGCGCGGCGCTCGGCATCGAGGTGCCCTGCCGCGCGCCCTGAGGTGCGGCGAGCCGAAGGTGTGCACGCCGCTTCCGTGAGCCTCGGAAAGGTGCGGTGTCGAATACCTGCATGGTTGAAAGATCCTTACTGTCCGGATAGTATTCTGGCATGGCCACGCAATACCCCAAAGAGCTCTACAAGCAGGGCGACCCGGCCATGCCGGCGGAATTCCGCGACATGCTGGTCAAGCTGCTGCTGGACGCCCACCTGGAGAATAACGGCAACCCGGAGTATCGCAAGATCCTGGCGAACATCGCCAATGCCGGCCTGCGCTACGCGCCGCACGGCCGCGCCATGGAGATCGAGGCCGAGATCGTGCGGCAGGAGGTCAACCACGGCAAGATCGTCGCCGAGCTTATCGAGGGGCTGGGCGCCAACCCCAACCAGCACCGCCCCATCAAGCAGTATGCCTTCCACATCCCGCTGGAGGACTGGATCGACCTCGCCTGGTTCCACGCGCTGATCGACCGGGTCGGCCTGTACGTCGGCATCGAGATGACCGGCGCGCCCTACGAGCCGCTCGCGCGGGCGGCGCCCGAGCTGGAGGGCGACGAGGAGTTCCATACCCGGGCCGGGTTCCTGCACCTCAAGGAGATCTGCGCCACGCCGGAAGGCAAGGCGGCCGCGCAGGAGCGGCTCGGGAAATGGTGGCCCGCGGCGCTGGACATGTTCGGCCGGTCGGACTCGAAGAACTCGCCCGTGTACGTCAAGTGGGGCATCAAGATGCACGAGAACGAGGCGCTGCGGCAGAAATACATCGCCGAGGCGATCCCCGAGATCGAGAAGCTCGGGCTGCGGGTGCCCGACAGCCTCGCCAACCGCCGCTTCCTCTAGAAAGGAACCGCATGGCCGTCGATTTCTCGGTGGAGCAAGGCGTCGGCGTAATCTCCCTCGATCGCGCCCCCGCGAATGCGTATGACTGGCAGATGCTGCGCGATTTTTCGCAGGCAGTAAGACAGGCAAGGGAGGACGCCAATGTCCGTGTCGCGGTCGTGCGCAGCGCGCTGCCGAAGTTCTTCTGCTCCGGCGCCGACATCTCGACGCTGAAAGACTCCGACCGCGCGCAGTTCGCCAGCTTCCTCACCCTGGCGCACGAGACGGTCGACATGATCGGCCGCACGCACGCCCAAGCTGTTCATCGCCGCGATCGCGGGCCACTGGGGGTCAGAAGGACGGTACACGATGAGCTTTGAGTTCTTGAAATTCGAAAATAACGAAGGCGTCGCAACCCTCACGCTCAACCGCCCCGCCACCCTCAACTCGTGGAACCAGAAGATGCGCGACGAGTTGCGCGAGGCGGTTCGCGGTCTGGTGGCCGACGATGCGCTCAGGGTGCTCATCATCACGGGAGAAGGCAGGGCCTTCTCCGCGGGCGAGGACGGGCGCGGCATGCAGGGGCTGACGGAACTCGGCACCCGGGGGTTCCGCCGCGTGGCGCGCGACATCCATAACGTGTTCGACGAGATCGAGGCGATCGAGGTGCCGGTCATCGCGGCAATCAACGGCGTTGTCGCCGGCGGCGGCCTGGAGTTCGCCCTGTCCTGCGACTTCCCCTTCGCCGCCGACACCGCGAGGCTCGGCTTTCCCGAGAACAACGTCGGCCTCATCCCC
>CBDDSA010000076.1:0-2590 GCA_965233185.1 uncultured bacterium | reverse complement strand
GCGACGACCTGACGCAGGCCCACGAGAGCGCCTGGGCGGCGATCGGCGCGCCCGGCGCCTGGCTCACCGCCGAGCGGCGCGTCGCGGTCGCCGCCGAGATCCGCCACGCGCAGCGCTGCGCGCACTGCGCGCGCATCAAGGCCGCGCCGTCGCCCCATGCGGTCCAGGGCGAGCACGCGAGCCTGGGCAAGCTGGGCGACGCGGAGCTCGAGCTCGTGCACCGCGTGGTCAACGACCCGGGCCGGCTGAGCGAGTCCTGGACCCAGTCGGTGCTCGCGCGCGGGCTGTCGGAGGGCGAGTACGTCGAGATCGTCGGCATCGTCGCCATGGTGATGATGCTGGACCGCTTCACCCTGGCACTCGGCCTCCCGGAGCACGCGCTGCCTGCACCGCAGGCGGGCGCGCCCACGCGCTACCGGCCGCCGGGGGCGAAGAAAAGCGCCGCCTGGCTGCCGCTGGTCGAGCCGCAGGACGCCGTCGAAGCGGACGGGCCGATGTACCCGAGCCCGAAAGCCGGCTACATCTACCGGGGGCTCTCGCTCGTGCCGCAATCCCTGCGCGATTACTGGGCGCTGGCCTTTACGCACTACCTGTCGGGCGAGCTCGTCTACCGGTTCGAGCGCTCGATCCGCGCCATCACCCGGCCGCAGATGGAGCTCATCGCGGCGCGCGTCTCGGCGCTGCACCAGTGCGTGTACTGAACCACCGCTCATTCCTACATGCTCCGTGAGAGCATGCAAATCAGCGGCAAGCAGGTGGAATTGCGCGGCGTCACGCAGGGCTTCGATGAAGGCGTGGACATCCCGCACGCCGGCGCGCTGGTCGAATTTGCCGAAGCGCTGGTCGAGCGCAATGCGCCACGCATTGCCGCCGCGCGGGCATCGCTGCGGGCCGCATTGGGCGACGCGGCGCTCATCGACGCTGCGGCGGTGGCCGCCGCCTTCCACGGCTTCGTGCGCATCGCCGACGCCATCGGCATCCCTTACACGGGCGCCGCCGGCGGGCGCGACGTGCCCGAGCTGCGCGAGGAGGCCGGCATCAACGCCTTTTACCGTATGATCGGGTCATGAGCGACAAGCTGAACGCTGGCGATGCGTTTCCCGCGCTGACGCTCGACCTGGTCGAGGGCGGCACGCTGGAGCTGCCCGGCGGGCTCGACGCGCGCTATAAGGTCATCCTGTTCTACCGCGGCCACTGGTGACCGTACTGCAGGCGGCAGTTGGCCGCCTTCGAGAAGGCCCGGCCCGAGCTCGATGCGCTCGGCATCAAGGTGGTCGCCGCGAGCGTGGACCCGCTGGACCAGGCACAGGAGGTGGCGGCCGACCTGTCCTACCCGATCGGCTACGGCGTCACGCGCGCCATGGCTGACCAGCTCGGCGCGTGGTGGGAAGAGCGCCGCAGCATCATCCAGCCTTCTGAATTCATCGTCGACGCGGCGGGCAAGGTGCGCACCTCGACCTACAGCTCCGGCCCGATCGGCCGCATGGATCCGGCCGACGTCGTGCGGCTGGTCAACTTCTACGAAAAGCAGGCCAAAAAATAGCCTCCGAACCCTCCGGCCTCCTGCCGCGCGAAGGCCTGGTCACCCTGGCCCACGTCATCTACGGCCTGCACGCCTTCAGCGCGGTGACCGGGCTGCTGAGCCCGGCGCTGATCCTCACCGCCTTCCTTTCGGGCTGGCCCTCGATCATCGCGGTGATCCTGAACTACGTGAAGCGCGCCGATGTGCGCGGCACCTGGCTGGATTCGCACTTTTCCTGGCAGATCCGCACCTTCTGGTACGCGCTGCTGTGGCTGGTGGTGGGCGGCATCCTGTTCGTGACCTTCGTCGGCATCCCGGTCGCCATCGTGCTCTGGCTCGCCACCGGCATCTGGGTGCTCTACCGCATCATCCGCGGCTGGCTTGCGCTCTCCTCGCGCAACGCGCTGCCGTCGCAGGTTTAGTATAGGCGCCATGACCCAGCCGATCGTTCTCGAGATCTTCTCCGACTACGTCTGACCCTGGTGCTATCTCAGTACCGTGCGTATTGAGCGCCTGAGGAAGGAGCACGGCGTGAAGGTGCAGTGGGTGCATTTCCCGCTGCATCCCGAGACGCCGCAGGAGGGCCGCAGCCTGGCCGAGCTGTTCGCCGGGCGCAACTACGACATCGCGAAGATGCAGGCGCAGATGCGCGCGCGCATGCAGGCCGAGGGCCTGCCCTACGGCGAGCGCACTATGACCTACAACAGCCGCCTCGCGCAGGAGCTCGGCAAGTGGGCGGACACCCAGCCCGGCGGCGAGGCGATCCACGATGCGCTCTTCAAGGCTTACTTCGTCGACGGTCTGAACATCGGCGATCCGAAAGTTCTTTTGGAAGTCGCAACCTCCCTAGGCCTGGACGAAGCAAAAGCGAAACAAGTCCTGGAGACCCGCAGCTACAAGGCCGCGGTCGACGCCGACTGGGAGAAGTCGCGCCAGTACGGCGTCACCGGCGTGCCCACGTTCGTCGCCGGCGCGCAGGGCGTGGTCGGCGCGCAGCCTTACGAAACGCTGGTGCAGCTCATCGAGTCCACGAAATGACCCAAGAGACGATCAAGGTCTTCTGGCAGC
>CBDDSA010000075.1:0-2766 GCA_965233185.1 uncultured bacterium | reverse complement strand
GGCTCGGGCACCAACTCGTCGAACCACCTCGCGCAGCAGCGCTTCGACCAGCTCGCGAAGATGAAGACGACCTACATCCCGTCGAAGGGCACGGGCGAGTCGAACACGGCCCTCCTCGGCAAGCACGTCTCCGGCGCCTGGAGCTACTCCACGGTCAAGCTGATGCTCGGCGACCAGGTACGCTGCCTCGCGGTAGCCATGGACAAGCGCCACCCCGCGCTGCCCGACTGCCCGACGTTCAAGGAGCGCGGCTTCAACCTGGTCGGCGGCGCCTACCGCGGCATCGCCGTGCCCAACACGACGCCGAAAGAGCTCCAGAAGCAGGTCTCCGACCTGATCGGCAAGATCAACAAGGACCCGGCGTTCGTGAAGAGCATGGAGGACAAGGGCTTCGCGATGGTGGACGTGGGCCTCGAGCAGATGCCGGCCTTCATGGCCGAGCGCCAGAAGGAGTACGAGACCATCGCCCGCGAGATGGGCATCCTCAAGAAGTAGGCACGCGATGCCCGGCATCGAGTTCCTGATCTCGGCGCTCACGCCGTTCAACATCCTCCTGGCTGTTGGCGGCGTGGTCGCCGGAACGATCATCGGCGCGTTGCCGGGCCTCACGGCGACCATGGCGGTCGCCGTCCTGGTTCCATTCACGTTCGGCATGCCCCCCTCCTCGGCGCTCATCGCGCTGGGCGCCATCTACACCGGCGCCATCTACGGCGGGGCCTATTCCGCGGTGCTCCTCAACACCCCGGGCACCCCCTCGGCCATCGCCACCACTTTCGATGGCTACCCCATGGCCCGGAAAGGCGACGGCGACCTCGCCATCACGCTCGCATGCCTCGCTTCCGTCATCGGCGGCCTGGTGGGCGCGGCGTTCCTGCTGATGCTGGCGCCTCCGCTCGCCGACGTGGCGCTCAAGTTCGGGCCCATCGAGTACTTCTGGCTGGCGATCTTCGGCCTCACGCTCATCGCGAGCCTCTCGGAAGGCAGCGTGCTGCGCGGCCTCATCGGCGGCTGCGTGGGGCTCCTCCTCGGCACCATCGGCGTGGCCGAGATCGGCGGCGACATCCGCTACGTGGGCGAGGTCCAGGCGTTGCTGGGCGGGCTCGACGTGGTGTCGGCGCTGATCGGGCTGTATTGCGTGCCGGTGCTGATCGACCTGGTCGCCACGCCCGACCCGCACCTGAAGCTCACCCACCAGGTCGCCGGATTCCGCTTGAAGGAGGCGCTGCGCATCTCCTGGGCCTCGCGCTTCAACCTGGCGCGCAGCTCGGTCATCGGCACCATGGTCGGAATCCTGCCGGGCGCCGGCGGCTCCATCGCTTCCCTGGTGTCCTACTCCGAGGCCAAGCGCGTCGCCAAACCGCACCAGCGGTTCGGACACGGCGAGCCCGACGGCATCCTCGCGACCGAATCGTCCAACAACGCGACCGTCGGCGGCGGCTTCATTCCCACGCTGGTGCTGGGCATTCCCGGCACCCCGCCGGACGCGGTGATCCTCGGCGCCCTGCTGGTGCAGGGCATCCGCACCGGCCCGCAGCTCTTCAGCGAGCAAAGCGAGATCGTCTACACGTTCATCTACGGCCTTTTCATCGCGACGCTGCTGATGCTGCCGATCGGTCTGGTGATCGGGCGCTACGCCTTCAAGTCGATCGTCTCGATCCCCAAGGCGGTGCTGGTGCCCTCGGTGGCCTTCCTCACCATCCTCGGCAGCTACGCGGTGCACAACAACGTCCACGAAGTGCAGCAGATGGTGGCGCTGGGCATCTTCGGCTGGCTCGCCGGGCGCGCCGGCTTCACCGCCTCGCCCATCGTCCTGGGGCTCATCCTCGGCACCATCGCCGAATCCGGTTTCGTGCGCGGCTATCTCATCGGCAACGCCCGCGGCGAGCCCGTCGCCGAGTTCTTCAACCGCCCGATCTCGATCGGCATCATCGTCTTCATCATCCTCGGCCTGCTCTACCCGTACATCACCACGCGCATGCGCGCGAAGGGCCCGACCAATGAATGAGCCGCGCCCGCAGCGGGACTTCGCCGGCATGGCCGGGGCCGCGTTCTTCATCGTCATGGGGGCGCTGGCCCTGTGGCACTCGAGCGACTTCTCGGCAATGGGCTCGGTGTTTCCGCGCACCGTCGCCACCCTGATGATCCTGCTGTCGATCGCCTACATCGCCGTATCCTGGCTTCGCCCCAAGGGCGTGCAGGCGCAGCCGGCAGGCTCCGTCTGGCGGCGCACGGCGCTGATGGCGGTTTTCGTCGCGTGGTCCCTGCTCCTGGAGCCCCTGGGGTTCCTCACGACCAGCATCGCCGCCTTCGTGGCGATCCTGGTGATCTCCAACTACGACCGGTGGACGCCGCGCATGGCGGTGACCTACGGCCTGGTCGGAGCCGTGGTGCTCGGCGGACTGTACGGGATATTTCGTTTCGTGCTGCAGGTGCCGCTACCTCCCGGAATCCTGCTGTAACCGTCATAATCCACCCGTTTTGCCGGCGGCCCTCGGGCCGCCTTCCGAGCCATTTCCCGGGAAGACAGACCATGACCTCCTCCGCCGTCATCCGCGCCGCTTTGCTCGCGGCCGCCATCGCCTTCGCCGCGCTGCCGCTGCAGGCGAAGACCCTGCGCTGGTCGAGCCAGGGCGACATCCTCACCATGGATCCGCACGCCCAGAACGAAGGCCTCAACAACTCGGTTTCCGACCACGTCTACGAGCCGCTGGTCACGCGCGGCAAGGACCTCAAGGTCGAGCCGTGCCTGGCGCTGTCGTGGCAGGC
>CBDDSA010000074.1:0-15714 GCA_965233185.1 uncultured bacterium | reverse complement strand
GCCTTGAAGATGTGCTCGGACTGGTGCGGCAGCGTCGAGGATTTGGCGGCGTGGTCGTCGCCGGCGAGCACCAGCACGCCGCCGTGCGGCGAGGTGCCGGCGGCGTTGGCGTGCTTGAACACGTCGCCGCAGCGGTCCACGCCCGGGCCCTTGCCGTACCACATGCCGAAGACGCCGTCGTATTTGGCCTTCGGAAACATGGTCACCTGCTGCGTGCCCCAGATCGCCGTCGCCGCGAGGTCCTCGTTCACGCCCGGCTGGAAGCGGATGTGGTTGTGCTCCAGGTGCTTCTGCGCGCGCGCCAGCGCCTGGTCCAGGCCGCCCAGCGGCGAGCCGCGGTAGCCCGAAACGAAGCCGGCGGTGTTCAGCCCCGCGGCCGCGTCTCGCGCGCGCTGCAGCATGAGTAGCCGGATGAGCGCCTGCGTGCCGGTGAGAAAGACGCGGCCGCGTTCGACGGTGTACTTGTCCTCGAGGGAGGCTTTGGCGAGTTCCATTGCTCAATTATTGCGCGGCACGGGCCCGGATACGCGGTTTGATGCTCCGGGGGTTGTCCAACCCTTTGAAAGGCTGATCCCAGTAAGGTTCAGGGCCGAAGGAGGCGGCGAGGAAGTCGATGAAGGCGCGCGTCTTGGCGGGCAGGTGGCGTCTGTGAGGATAGACCGCGTAGATTGCCACGTCGCTGTGGAAGCTATAGCCCGGTAGTAGCGTCACCAGCGAGCCGTCCTCGAGATGGCGGCGCACGTCCCAGGTGGATTTCAGCGCGACGCCCATGCCGGCGAGGGCCCATTCGCGCAGCACTTCCCAGTTGTCGCACACGTAGCGGCCGCTGACGCGCACGCTGCCGGGCTTGCCGTCGGGCGCCTTGTACTCCCAGGTGCCGTGGAAATCGCCGGCGAGCAGGCAGTTGTGCTGCGCAAGATCCTGCGGGGTGCGCGGCGTGCCGTGGCGCTCGAGGTACGCCGGCGTGGCGCATACCACGCGGCGATTTGGGGCGAGCTTGCGTGCGGCGAGCGAAGAGTCCGCCAGGCTCGCGATGCGGATGGCGAGGTCGAAGCCTTCCTCCACCAGGTTTACGTTGCGGTCCGACAGGCTGAGGGAGAGCTGCACGTCCGGATAGCGCTCGGCGAAGCCGGGCACGAGCGGGGCGACATACTGGTTGCCGAAGGAGGCGGGCAGCGCCACGCGCAGCGTGCCCTGCGGCGCCTGGCGCCCGGCCGAGACCTCGGCGTCGGCCTGCTCGATCTCGGCCAGCACCCGGGCGCAGCTTTCGTAGTAATGCGCGCCCTCGTCGGTGAGGTGCAGGCTGCGGGTGGTGCGGTTGACCAGGCGCACGCCGAGCCGGGATTCGAGGGCCGCGAGGCGCCGGCTGATCATGGCCGGGGAGAGGCTCAGCTCGCGCGCCGCCGCCGACAGGCTCCCGGTGGCAACCACCCGGGCGAAGACCGCCATCTCGTTCAGCGCGTCGGCCATCTTTGCATTATATGCAAAAGTGTTTTGAGATTCGCAGCGATTGCCAGCGGCTCAGTAAAAGCCTAAAGTTCTGTTGCAACGCAGCACCGGCGCCTCCTCCTCCTCCTTTGGCTCCGGTTGCTTCGATAGGGGCGGCCCACAAGGCCGCCCCTATTTTTTTCTAGGTAATCGCTTTCCACATCTCGATGTCGCGCTTCGGGGTCCAGATCCGCGGGTGCTTGATGCCGCTTGCCTCGTCATAGGCTCGCGAGACATCGAACGGCATGCAGTGCTCGTAGATCGGGTACTTGCCGTAGGTGGGGTCCATGCGGCGGCGCGCCATCTCGTAGACCTCCTTCAGTGATTTGCCCGCCCCCACGCCTTCCTTGGCCACCTCGTACAGGCCGCGGATAAAGTCTTGGGTATAGGCGATGGCGCGCTCGCTGGCGGCGGGCGTGGTCAGGGCCGGGCCCCGACCGGGCACCAGCGCTTTGGGTTTGAACTCCCTCAATTTTTGCAGTGTGGCCGGCCAGGCCTCGAGGTGCGCGTCTCCGGTATAAACCCCCGCCTCATACTCCACCAAATCCCCCGAAAACAGCACCTTCTGCGAAGGCACCCAGACGATGGTGTCGCCGGCGGTATGGCCGGCGCCCGGGTGAAGGATGCGCACCTCGAGCTTGCCCATCATCAGGCTGAGCTCGCCGCTGAAGGCGAGCGTCGGCCAGGTGAGGCCCGGAATGGTCTCGGCGCCGCGGAAAAGGCGCGGGAAGCGGCCGATCTCGCTCTTCATGTCCTGTGCGCCGCGCTCGCGGATGAGCTCGAGGGTCGCCTGGCTCGCGATGACCTCGCGTGCCTTGAACGCCGAGGCGCCGAGCACGCGCACCGCGTGGTAGTGGGTCAGCACCACGTAGCGGATGGGCTTCGAGGTCACGCCGCGGATGCGCCGGATCACCTCGCGCGCCATGAGCGGCGTCGCCTGCGCGTCGATCACCATCACGGCGTCGTCGCCGACGATGACGCCGGTGTTCGGATCGCCCTCGGTGGTGAAGGCGTAGCAGCTCGCCGAGAGCTTCTGGAAGGTGATCTTCTTGGGCTTCAGGTCGCCCTGGGAAGCGAAGGCTTTCGTCATGCCGTAAAGTTTAGCCGATGGGCCCCTACAGCCGCGCCAATCCCAGCCCGCGCTACCGCGAGCTGGTCGCGCTCTACGCGCGCATGCACGCGGAGGGCGAGACGCGCCTGGGGATCCCCGCCGCGCAGACCTTCCCCGGCCACAGCCTGTTCGCGCATGTCGTGCGCATCAAGCGCCTGATCGAGGCCACCGAGTCGCGCACCATCCTCGACTACGGCGCGGGCAAGGGGCTGCAGTACCGGCCGCAGCGCATCGTGCTGGACGGCGTGCACGTGGCCGACGGCGTGGCCGAGTACTGGGACGTGGACGAGGTGCGCTGCTACGACCCGGGCTATGCCCCGCACAGCGAGCGGCCGCAGGGGCGCTTCGACGGCGTGGTGAGCACCGACGTGCTGGAGCACTGCCCCGAGGAGGACCTGTCCTGGATCCTGGCGGAAATGTTCGGCTATGCCGAGCGCTTCGTTTACCTGAACGTGGCCTGCTACCTTGCGCGCAAGACGCTGCCCAACGGCGACAACGCGCACGTCACCATTCGCGCGCCCGAGTGGTGGCGCGATCAGGTAGCCGCGGTGGCGCCGCGCGGCATGCTGTGGGAGCTGCAGGCCGATACCGCGCGCGAGAGCACTTCGTTCCATTCGCCGTAGCGCGCCTGGCGCAAGACGCGCGCCGACGGATACCAGACCATGCGCTCGCCGGACAGGCCGTAGCGCCACTCGGGCACGAAGGGCGCCATCACCAGCACCTCCTTGCCCAGCGCGCCGGCGACGTGCACGTTGGTGTTGCATACGCTGACCACGAGGTCGAGCGCGCCGATGAGCGCCGCCAGCTCGTCCATGTCGCGCGTGACGCCGGGGAAGCGCCGGATGCGCGCATCGGCGCCGTCGTCGTTGTGCTGCAGCGAGACCCAGCGGATCCCGGGCACTGACAGGAGCGGCTCGAGCTGCGCGAGGGTGAGCGAGCGGCGGCTGCGGCCGGTGCGCTGCAGCCCGCCCATCCAGGAAATGCCCACGCTGAAGCCTTCGAGCTCGCCTTTGTACTGCGCCACCTTGGCCGGGTCGGTCCGTAGATAGGCGCGCGACGGGAAATCGGCCGCCCGGCGCCGGAAATACTGCCCCAGGCTGCCCGCGGCGACCGCCTTGTCGATGCCCTGCAGCTCGGCGGCGCGCGCCGCGAAATGCTCGCGCGGCGCCCCGATCACCTGGAAAGCCGGAAACGAGCGCTGCAGCAGGGCGCGCAGGCGCTCATCGCACAGCACGCTGACATGACGCACGCGCTGCGCGAGGTCTTCGTACATCGAGGCGAACATGATCTCGTCGCCCAGGCCCTGCTCGCCGTAGACCAGCAGCCGGTCTTGCTCCATCGGCTCGCCCCGCCACGCCGGGAAGCGCATGAACGGCTCCTGCTGCACCCGCTGGTCGAGCACTTTCTTGCGCGACTCGTACTGCGGCCAACCGAGCTCGAAGTTCCCGTCGAGCAGGTTGACGATGGCCTCGGAAAGGAAGGCCCGTGGATTGTCGGACACCGTCTGCGCCTTGCGATACCAGCTGCGCGCCGCCTCGACGTTGCCCTCGCACTCGATCGCCAGGGTTCCCATGTCCATGCAGACCTTCGGGTAGTCCGGCGCCTCGCGCACCATCTCGCGATACAGGGCCTGCGCCTCTTCCATCCGGCCCAGGTCCTTCAGCACAAGGGCGAGGTTGGCGCGAAAGCCGAGCTGCTTCGGATTGAGCCGCACCGCCTCGCGCGCGTGCCGCTCGGCTTCTTCCAGCCGGCTCTGTCCCCACAGCGCGGTGGCGAGGTTGCCGTGCGCGAGGTCGCAGGCCGGGTCGATCTTGACGGCCTGCTCGGCCACCTGGATGGCGAGGTCGTCGCGCCAGGGATGGTAGATGCCGGCGATCGTGGCGAGCACCGGCGCCGAGCCGGGCTCAAGGCGCAGCGCCTCGCCGGCGGCATTCAGCGCCTCCTCCGGGCGCCAGGCGCGCACCAGGATGCGCGCGTGGGTCATGTGGTATTCGATGCGGTCGGGCTTCATCGCGATGGCGGCGCGCACTTTCTCCAGCGCCTCGTCCAGCCGGCGGCCTTCCTCGAGCGCCGCCGCCTGCAGGTGCACGAAGTCGGGTTCCTGCGGGTGGCGCGCCGCCGCCTCCTGCGCGAGTTGCAGCGCCTGCTCGGCGCGCCCGGCGACCACCGCATCGGCGATGCTCTTCACCTCGCGCGCCATGGCCATCGCCGCGGCAGGGTCGCGCCGCTGCGCCGCGGGCGACGCCGCGACCTTCCAGCGCCAGGACACGGGCAGGAAATTGCGCAGCTTGAGCAGCAGCGCGCGCTGGAACGCGTGGCGGCTGTCGCCCAGGCGCCCCTGCGCGCGCAGCGCGGCGCCCAGGTTGGCCTGCGCGATGCCGTGCTCCGGCTTCAACTCGATCGCCTTGCGAAAGCAAGCCTCGGCCTCCGCGTGCCAGCCCTTTGCGAAGTACGCGGCGCCCAGGTCGTTATGCACCTCGGCCGAGGAGTCGTCCAGCCGCAGCGCGCGGCGGAAGGCGCTGATGGCGCGGTCGGTCTTGCCTTCGTCGACCAGCGCGTTGCCCTGCCGGTGCCAGTCGGCCGCGCTTTGCGGTGGAGTTGTTCTTTTTTCGCTCGGCTGGGCCACGGTTATACTTCAGCTGGAACTTCAACATTATAAGGAAGCTCGCATGAGCGAGCCGGCACGGGGAGGGAAGGTCCGCCTGGGCGACGTGATGGTGGCCCAGAAGGTCATCACCGTCGAGCAATTATCGCAGGCGCTGGAGCAGCAAAAGCGCAGCGGCCGGCGGCTCGGGCGCATCCTGGTGGAAGGCGGCATGTGCTCCGAGGAGCAAATCGCCGCGGCGGTGGCCCGCCAGCTCGGCATCCCGCACGTCAACCTCAAGTTCTACAACCTCACGAACGACGTGGTGCGCCGCCTGCCCGAGTCGCAGGCGCGGCGCTTCCGCGCCATCCTGCTGGAGGACCGGCGCACCCAGTACCTCGTGGGGATGGCCGATCCGTCGGACCTTTTCGCGCAGGACGAGCTGCAGCGCGCGCTGAAGCGCCCGCTCGAGATCGCGGCGGTGAGCGACGGGCAGCTGCTCGCGGCCATCGATCGCATCTACCGGCGCACCGAGGAGATCAGCGGCCTTGCCAAGGAGCTGGAGCAGGACCTGGGCGACGCCTACGTGGACTTCGGTGCGCTGGGCGCCACGGTGGGCGCCGAGGACGCGCCGGTGGTGCGCCTGCTGCAGACGGTGTTCGAGGACGCGATCCAGGCCAACGCTTCGGACGTGCATGTCGAGCCGCAGGAGCGCAACGTGCACATCCGCTTCCGCATCGACGGCGTGCTGCAGAAGCAGGCCGAGGCCGATACGCGCATCGGGCCGGCGATCGTGCTGCGATTGAAGCTGATGGCCGGGCTGGACATCTCCGAGAAGCGCCACCCGCAGGACGGGCGCTTCAACGTCAAGGTGCGCGACCAGCCGGTCGACGTGCGCCTGTCGACCATGCCGGTGCAATACGGCGAATCGGTGGTGATGCGGCTGCTGTCGCGCCGCGCCGGGCTGCTGTCGCTCGACGGCATCGGCATGCCGCCCGAGATGCTGGCGCGCTTTCGCGAGGTGCTGAAGCGCTCCAACGGCATGGCGCTGGTCACCGGCCCGACCGGCAGCGGCAAGACCACGACGCACTATGCCGCGCTAGTCTACGTGAACTCGGTCGAGAAGAAGATCATCACGGTGGAAGACCCGGTGGAGTACCGCCTGCCCGGCGTGAACCAGGTGCAGGTGAACGAGAAGATCGATCTGTCCTTTTCCACCGTGCTGCGCTCGGCGCTGCGCCAGGACCCGGACATCATTCTGGTGGGCGAGATGCGCGACGAGGAAACCGCCAACATCGGCCTGCGCGCCGCGCTCACCGGCCACCTGGTGCTCTCCACCCTGCACACCAAGGACGCGCTCACCACGCCGATCCGCCTGATCGACATGGGCGCGCCGTACTACATGGTCGGCACCTCGGTGCACGCGGTGATTGCGCAGCGCCTGGTGCGCCTGAATTGCGAGAGCTGCGCCGGGCCCTACGAGCCCGACCCGAAGGAGACGAGCTGGCTGTCGGTCGAGTTTGGCATCACGGCGCGCGGGCAGCACTTCAAGCGCGGGCGCGGCTGCTCGCATTGCAACAGCACCGGACTGCTCGGCCGCACCGGCATCTACGAGATGCTGGAGATAACCGCCGAGATGGTGGCGGCGCTCAACCGCAACCAGACCAACGAATTCGTGGCGCTCGCGCAGCAGGCGATCGCCGGGCAGTCGCTGAAGCACCGGGCGCTCGAGCTCGCGCTGGCGGGCCGCTCGCCAGTCTCGGAAGTACTGCGCGTCACGAGCGAGCTCGGCGATTAGATGCCTTTTTTCGCCTACACCGGGCGCAACGGCCGCGGCGAGCTGGTCAAGGGCAGCCTCGAGGGCAACGACAGCGGCGCGGTCGCCGACCAGCTGCTGAGCACCGGCATCACGCCGGTCGACATCCGCGCGACGGCCGGCCACGCGCCGGCGGCCAAGGCGCTGGGCAGCTACTTCCAGCCGGCGGTGACGCTGGTCGACCTGATGCTCTTTTCGCGCCAGATGTACACCCTGCTCAAGGCGGGCGTGCCGATCATGCGCGCGCTCGCCGGCCTCGAGGAGTCGATGGTCAACCCGACCTTCAAGGCGATCGTGGTCAGCCTGCGCTCGAGTTTGGACAGCGGCCGCGAGCTGTCGGCCGCCATGCGCCGCCACCCCGACGTGTTCTCGAGCTTCTACATCAGCCTGGTGCGCGTGGGCGAGAGCACCGGCCTCTTGCAGGACGTGTTCCTGCGCCTGTACGAGCACCTCGAGTTCGAAAAGGAGATCCGCGAGCGCATCAAGGCGGCGCTGCGCTATCCGCTTTTCGTGGTAGGCGCGATGGCGGTGGCGCTGGTGGTGATCAACACGGTGGTGATCCCGGCCTTCGCCAAGCTGTTCCAGGGCTTCAACGCGCCGCTGCCGCTCATGACGCGTGTGCTGATCGGCGCCTCGGATTTCACGCTGCAGTACTGGCCTCTGCTGCTCGCGCTCGCGGTGGGCGGGGCGTTCGGCTTTCGCGTGTGGAAGCGCACGCCGGCCGGAAAGTACGCCTGGGACCGGTTCAAGCTGCGCGTGCCGGTGGCCGGCAAGATCATCAACAAGGCGACACTCGCGCGCTTTGCGCGCAGCCTGTCGCTGTCGCTGCGCAGCGGCGTGCCGGTGGTGCAGGGCCTCACCGCAGTAGCCGGCGTCGTGGACAACGATTACCTGGCCGGGCGCATCGAGAAGATGCGCGAGGACGTGGAGCGCGGCGAGAGCGTGCTGCGCGCCTCTTCGCACGCCGGCATTTTCACCCCGGTCGTGCTGCAGATGATCGCGGTAGGCGACGAGACCGGCGAGCTCGACGACCTGATGCTGGAAGTCGCGCAGCTCTACGAGCGCGAGGTGGACTACGAGATCAAGACCCTGGCCGCGCAGATCGAGCCGGTCCTGATCGTGTTCCTCGGCGTCATCGTCCTCATCCTCGCGCTGGGCGTGTTCCTGCCCATCTGGGACCTCTCCCGGGTCGCGCTGCGCCGGTGAAAGCGCGCGGCTTCACCCTCATCGAGCTGGTGGTGTCGGTGTGCGTGGTGGCGCTGCTTTTCGGCGTGGCGCTCGACCGGCTGCTCCGGTACCAGGAGCTGGGCGAGCGCGCCGCCATGGAGCAGAACCTCGCCGCGATCAACGTGGCGCTCAACATGAAATTCGCCGCGCTGGTGGTCGCCGGGCGCGGGGCGGCGCTGGAGAAGGAAGTCGGCGCGAATCCCGTGGAGCTCCTCGCTTGGCCGCCCGAGAACTATCTCGGCGCGCTGTACGACCCGCCGGCGGACAGCCTGCCGCGGCGCAGCTGGTACTTCGACCGCGCCTCGGGGGATCTGGTGTATGTCCCCAGCCGCGCGCGCTACCTGACGGCGCCCCCGGACGCCGCGCAGGGACTGCGCTTCCACATCGTCCTGACCGAGCTTTCGGCGCGCAGCAAGGCGGAGGGGCTGCGCGAGCTGCGCCAGGCCACCATCCGCCCCCGCCGCCCCTACGCCTGGGAATTTGAATGATCCTGACTTGCACCCAGGGGCATAAATGGTAGTATGCGCATGCGAAACCTGAGGTTTAGGCGCTAACAGGGGGAATATAATGAGAAAAGTGTCCGGATTCACGATCATCGAGCTGGTGGTGGTGATCACCATCCTCGGCATCCTGGCCGCGGTCGCGCTGCCCAGGTTCTTCGATATCCAGGACGATGCCCGCCGGGCCTCGGCCGCCGGCGTTGCCGGTGCCGTCGCTTCGGGCGCCGCCATCAACTACGCCGGGCGTCTGGCGACTGGCAGCGTGCCGGCCTCCGGGCTGGCGACCGTGGTCAACCAGTGCGACGCCACCGTGCTCGGCCGGGTCTTGACCGGCGGCTTCCCAGCGGAGATACGCGTAAGCGCGCCGGCCGCCGGCGGCCTGACCACCACCATGGCGAGCAACGGCCTGAGCGGCAGCTGCGAGTTCTTCCACAGCGCGTTTGCGGGCGGCACGACCACGGTGAACATCATCGCCGTCGTCAACTGAACGTTCGGCGAGCCATGAGATCCGCGCCCCAGGGCGCATGAGAAAGGAGCCGCAAGGCTCCTTTTTTTATGGACGCGGCTTCTCGCTCGCGGAGCTGATCGCGGTCATCCTGATCGTGTCGGTCCTGTCGGCCGTGGCGGTGGCGCGCTATCGCGACGGCGAGGCGCAGATGCGCAGCTTCTACGACCAGGTGCTTTCCCAGGTGCAGTACGCGCGCAAGGTGGCGGTGGCGCAGCGCCGCTCGGTGTTCGTACGGGTTGCAGGGGCGCAATCGGTGCTCTGCTACAACGCCGCCGGGGCGTGCAGCGGGGTGGTTTCTCCGACCGGCGAGGTGCCGTACGCCCTGGAGATCCCGTCCGGAATCAGCGTGGCGCCGACCCCCGCCACCATCGAGTTCGACGGGCTCGGGCGCTATCCGGCGGCGGCGCCGCTGGACGTCTCGATAGGCACGCTCCAGTTCAGGGTCGAGCACGAGACCGGCTATGCGCGCCCGATCTAGCCGGGGTTTCACGCTGTTCGAGATCGTGCTGCTCATCGCCGTGGTGGCGGCGGCGCTGGTCGGCGTGCTGCTGGTTTTCCAGAGCACGGTGGCCTCGAGCGCCGACGCACAGGTGCGCAAGCAGGCCCTGGCGATCGCCGAAGCGCTGCTGGAGGAGGTGCTGCTCGCCTCCTACGATCCGCTGCCGGGTACCGGCGCGCGCGCCGACTTCGACGACATCCAGGACTACCACGGCTACACCACCGTGGCCGGCGGCATGCGCGACATCGAGAACAACCTGGTGCCGGGGCTGGGAAGCTACAACGCCACGGTGGCCGTGGCCGCCGCCACGCCGCTCAATGACACGAGCGGCACCCAGCCGGTGAACGCGGCGCGGCGCGTCACGGTCACGGTGACCGTCGCCGGGCTGTCCGACTTCACCGTGCGGCTGGACGGCTGGCGCGTGAACTACACCCCGCCATGAAGCGCACCACCGGCGTCACCCTAATCGAGCTGGTCGTGACCATCCTGCTGCTGGGGATCCTCGCCGCACTCGCCGCGGTGTACATCGCGCCGGCGATCAACGCCTACTTCGCCGCCCAGCGGCGCGCGGAGATGGCCGACGTTGCCGATACCGCGCTGCGGCGCATGACGAGCGAGGTGCGCCTGGCGCTGCCCAACAGCGCCCGCGTCGACCCCACGCACCGGTTCCTCGAGATCCTGCTCACCAGAAACGGCGGGCGCTACCGCGCGGCCAACGACGACAACCCGGCGACCCCCGAAGACCCCCTCGACTTCAGCGGCGATACCCTGTTCGACACGCTCGGCCCGCTGCCCGCCGGCACCTTCCAGCAGGTCCTGCCGGGCCACTTCGTGGTGATCCACAACCTGGGCATCGCCGGGGCCAATGCCTACGACATCGGGGCCGCGGACCCGAACATCCGCGCCATCCAGGCGATCGCGCCCGCGCCGCTGGCCAACGAGGTGCGCCTCACCCTCGCCGCGAACACGCGCTTTCCGCTGGAGTCGCCGGGAAGGCGATTTTTCGTGGTGGAGGGGCCGGTCACCTATGCGTGTGCCGGCAACCGGCTGCTGCGCTGGAGCGGCTACGCCATCCAGCTTGCCCAGCCAACGGCGCTTCCCGGGGGCGCAGGGGAGGCGGTGCTCGCCGACAACGTGTCGGCCTGCCGGCTGGACTTTGTTGCTTTACCCCTGGTGGCCCGCGGCCTGGTGGCGGTTAGCCTGACGCTGTCGCGGGCAGGCGAAAACGTCACGCTATACTACGAAGCGCACGTCAACAATGTGCCCTGAGCGGGGCTTTGCCACCGTCACGGTGATCGCGCTGCTCGCCATGCTGGCGATTTTCGGCGTCGCCCTGGTGGTCATCTCCACGGGCCAACAGGTCGGCGCTACGCTGGATATACAGGGAGTACGTGCTTACCACGCCGCCCGCGGGGGCCTGGAGTGGGGCATGTCGCACATCCTGCGCCCGGGTGGCGGATGCGTGGGGATCCATGGCCGCACCCTGGTCTATGGCGACAACCTCGCCGGCTTCCGCGTGACGCTCGCGTGCACCTCGACCCTGCATCGGGAAGCCGGCGCCGACCTCAATATCTTCCAGGTCACGGCGACGGCGTGTAACGACAACGCCTGTCCCACCGCCACCGTGCCGCCCCCGCTCGGCTACGTCCAACGCCAGCTCAGGGTGACCCTTGGCGACTACTGACCGGCATTAAAAACCGATTTGACAACAATAGGTTACTATATTAAGTTCAAGTAATGAATTGAATAAAGGTTGCACCAGGGATGCTCGGTTGGCTTAAGCGGGGGGGAAGCACGCAGGGGTGGCTCGCCGTTTCGATCGACGAAGCCGGGCTCGCGTTCGCGCACGCACGCCGCGTGCGCGGCGCCAAAGCGCACGTCGACAGCTACGCCGTAGACCGCAGCAAGCGCGACCTCGCGCCCGGCGTCCACTGCACCACGCTGCTGCGCGCCGGCGAATACGACCTGATGATGGTCGAAGCGCCGGACGTGCCTCGCGCGGAGATGAAGAACGCCTTGCGCTGGAAGGTGAAGGACATGGTGGACTATCCGATCACCGAGGCCACCGTGGATTTCCTCGAGATCCCGCCGGAGCCCGGCGCCGCCGCGGGCCGCACCCAGCAGCTCTACGCCATCCTCGCGAAAAACGAGCTGGTGCAGGAGCGCATCGAGCAGTTCGAGCGCGCCGGCATACCGCTGCAGGTGATCGAAGTGCCGGAGACCGCGCAGCGCAATATCGCGGCCCTCTATGAAGATGCCGAACGCGGCGTGGCGCTGGCGTACTTCGGCCCGGATGCCGGGCTGCTCACCATCACGCACCGCGGCGAGCTGTACCTTTCCCGCCGCCTCGACGTGGGCGTGGAGGCGCTGGCGAACGACCCGGACGGCGAAGACGGCGGGCCGCTGGAGCGCGTGGCGCTCGAGATCCAGCGCACCCTGGATCACTTCGAGCGCCAGTTCCGGCATGTCGCCGTGGGCAAGCTGCTGCTCGCGCCGACCGGCCGCCCCACGCGCCTGCCCGAGATCCTGCGCGCGCGCTTCGAGCTGCGCGTGGAGCCCATCGACCTGACCGAGGTGCTCGCGTTCAGCGGCGCGGCGCCCGACGGGCCGACGCAGTGGCGCCTGTTCCACCATTTCGGCGCGGCCCTGCGCGACGGTGCGGCATGAGCCAGCAGATCAACCTGTTCGATGCGCGCTTCCAGCGGCAGAAGCGGCATTTTTCCGCCGCCACGCTGGCGGCAACGCTCGCCGCGGTGCTGGTCCTCGCGCTGGCCATCCAGCAGCTGTACGCCTACCAGAGCCGCAGCCTGCAGGCCTCGCTCGCGCAAACCGACGCGCGCGTGACGCAGCTGCGCGATCAGGTGGCGCGCTTTGCGCGCGAGTTCGGCGCCCAGGGCGGCAGCACCGCGCTCGCCGACGAGATCGCCCGCACCGAAGAAGCGCTGCGCGCGCGCCGCGTCCTGCTCGCCAGCATGCAGACCGGGGCGGGGACCGCGGAAGGCTTTTCGGCCTACCTCGCGGCTCTGGCGCGCCGCACCACCCAGGGCGTCTGGCTCACCGGCATCGACATCGACGGCAGCCTGGTGATCAAGGGCCGTGCGCTCGACGGCGAGCGGGTCCCGGCGTACATCCGGCAGCTCAATCGCGAGGAAGCCTTCGCCGGCCGCACCGTGAGCGAGCTGCGCATGTCGGCGCGGCCCGAGGATGCGCTGGAGTTCTCCTTCAGCATTCCACTCGGAAAGGACCCGTCGTGAGCGATCTGTGGCGCCGCACCACCACGCGCTTCGACGCGATGAGCCTGCGCGAGCGGCTGATGGTGTCGGCCGCGGCGCTCGTGGCGCTGCTCGCCCTCGCCTACGTGTTCATGATCGAGCCCGAGGTCAAGAAGCAGCAGCGCGCCGCCGCCGCGATGCTGCAGAAGCAATCGGAAATGCGCGCGCTGGATGCGCAGCTGCAGGCGCTCCTGGCAGCCCGCGCGCGCGACCCGGACGGCGCCCGGCGCGAGCGGCTAACGCAGCTCGCCGCGCAGATGAGCGAGCTCGATGCGCGCATCCGGGCCGAAGAGCGTCGCTTCACCGCGCCTTCGCAGATGCGTGGCGTGCTCGAGGAGGTGCTGGGGCGCAGCCGCAACGTCGCGCTGGTCGAGATGAGAACGCTCGCAGTGACGACCCTTTCGCCCAAGGAGCCCAAGGCGGAATCGAAGGCGCGCCTGATCTACCGCCACGGCGTCGAGCTCACGGTTTCCGGTTCCTACCTCGATCTGCTCGCCTACGTGCGCGACCTCGAGACCTTGCCGACCCAGCTCTACTGGGGCGCGCTCAGCCTGGATGCAACGAAGCACCCGAGGCTGCTGATGAAGCTCACCGTGTACACCCTCAGCCCGGAGCGCGCATGGCTGCACGTGTGATGGCGCTTGCCTTGCTCGCGGCCACCGCTGCCTCGGCGCAGGGGCTGTCGGATCCGACGCAACCGCCTTCCGCGCGGTCCGAAGAGCGCCCGAGGAGCGAGGCGCCGGCTTCCCGCCTGCAAAGCGTGCTGCTCTCGCCGGGACGCAAGCTGGCGGTGATCGACGGCCAGACGGTCGCGCTGGGCGGCCGGCTGGGCGACGCGACCGTGGTGGCGATTGCGCCGACGCAGGTCATCCTGCAGACCGGCGGCACTTACCAAACCCTGAAATTGCACCCGGGGATCGAGAAGAAACCATGAAAAGAACAATGGTGTGCGTCCTTGCCGCCGTCCTGGGCGCGTGCAGCGCCCCGCCGCGGCAAGAAGGCGTCGACCCGGAGATCCTCGCCGCAGTGGACGCTCGAGCGGCAAGGCAGCCGGCGCCTTCGGCCGCGGTCAACGAGTCGCTGCTGCCGCCGCTGCGCATGGAGATGCCGGATCTTTCCGGCCGGCCGCTCGACGGGCGCTTCGACCTCTCGGTAAGCGGCGCGCCCGCCGCGCAGGTATTCATGTCGCTTGCCTCGGGCACGCGCTACAGCATGCTGGTGCACCCGAACGTCTCGGGCACCATCTCCATGAACCTCAAGGACGTGACCCTGCGCGAGGCGCTCGACTCCATCCGCCAGCTCTACGGCTACGAGTACCGCATCGATGGCACGCGCATCTTCGTGCAACCCGCCGGACTGCAGACGCGCATCTTCCAGGTGAACTACCTGCCGGGCCAGCGCCGGGGCTTCAGCGACGTGCGCGTGCAATCGGGCGCGGTCACCGACTCGGGCGTGACTACCGGGTCCACCACCTCGCCCGTACCCATCACCGGCACACCGCAGGGCTCGCGCTCGCTCGAGTCGAGCCGCGTCACCACGCAGCAGCAGTCGGACTTCTGGGCCGACCTGCGCGCGGCCCTCGTCACCATCGTCGGCGGCGGCGAGGGCCGCTCGGTGGTGGTGACGGCGCACTCTGGCGTGGTGGTGGTGCGCGCGCTGCCCGGCGAGCTGCGCGCGGTCGACGACTACCTGCGCGCGACGCGCGTTTCGGTCGAGCGCCAGGTGATGCTCGAGGCGAAGATCGTGGAAGTGACGCTGTCGGACAGCTTCCAGTCCGGCATCAACTGGGCCGCGTTCTTCGAGGACCGCTTCGCCGCCGGCCAGCTCGGATCGGGTACCGTGCTGCAGCCCGGGCGCGGCAATGCGCGGCTGCAGGCGGCCGGCGCGGGCTCGATTTCGCTCACCGAGACCGGCGTTTCGGCGACCAACCCGGCGCTCGCCGCCTTCGCCGGGCGCAATATCGCCAACCTCTCGCAGACCGGGCCGGTCTTCGGGCTGGCGCTCGCCACGCCCAACTTCGCCGCGCTGCTTTCGTTCCTCGAGTCGCAGGGCAACGTGCAGGTGCTGTCCAGCCCGCGCATCGCCACCATCAACAACACCAAGGCGGTGCTCAAGGTCGGCACCGACGAGTTCTTCGTCACCAACGTCAGCACCACGGCGACCACCAGCGGCACTTCGACCACGCAGTCGCCCACCGTCACGGTGCAGCCCTTCTTCTCGGGCATCGTCCTCGACGTGACGCCCCAAATCGACGAGAACAACGCCATCATCCTGCACATCCATCCGTCGGTGAGCGAGGTGACCGAGAGCACGCGCGTGGTGAACCTCGGCGGCGATATCGCCGAGATCCGGCTGCCGCTCGCGCGCAGCACCGTAAGCGAGACCGACACCGTGGTGCGCGCCACCGACGGCAACATCGTGGCGATCGGCGGGCTGATGAGCGTTGCCATCCGCGACAACCGCAACGGGCTGCCGGGCATGTCGGACGACAACCCGCTGCGCAACACCCAGCGCTCCCGGATAAAAAAGGAGCTGGTGATCCTGCTCAAGCCGACCATCATCGAGTCCGAGCTCGACTGGCAGCGCGACGTGCGCGAGACGCGCCAGCGCATGGAGGGGTTGCGATGAACTACCTGCGCCATTTCGGCCTGCGCGAGGCGCCGTTCGGCATCACGCCCGATACCACCTATTTCTTCGCCTGCCGCGCGA
>CBDDSA010000073.1:0-4307 GCA_965233185.1 uncultured bacterium | reverse complement strand
GGGTAGCTATGTGCGGAAGAGATAACCGCTGAAAGCATCTAAGCGGGAAACTTGCCTCAAGATGAGACTTCCCGGGGGTTTAACCTCCCTGAAGGGTCGTCCTAGACCAGGACGTTGATAGGCAGGGTGTGCAAGGGCCGTAAGGTCTTGAGCTAACCTGTACTAATTGCCCGTGCGGCTTGACCCTATAACCGTGAGCACAGCAAACGGTTGTTAGCGCGCTTGGCGCAGTCTCACCCCAGGCTTCACTTCATTCCGGATCGCGGCTTGCGCCGAAGGCGGGAGTTTCCCGCTCGAGGGGCGAGCCCCAAGTCAATCTGGCGGCCATAGCAGCCTGGACCCACGCCTTCCCATCCCGAACAGGACCGTGAAACGGGTTTGCGCCGATGATAGTGTGCAATCGCATGCGAAAGTAGGTCACCGCCAGGCCATCTTCAAACAAGAAACCCCGGGCTCGACAGAGTGCCGGGGTTTTTTGTTTCCCGCTGTGCTGGAAGCTCGACGGCGACGCGATTGCGCCCTTCCTCCTTGGCGCGGTAGAGCGCCTCGTCGGCGCGATCGATAAACGCGTCCGCGCTGTCGTCCGCACGCAGCTCGGCGGCGCCGAAACTGGCGCTGATCGGTTCGGCGAGCGGCTCAATGGTCTCCGCGACAATCATCAACCTTATCCGTTCGCCGAGGGCGGCCGCGTGGCCGAGGTCAGCGTGCGGCAGCAGCAGCACGAACTCCTCGCCGCCGTACCTGGCGACGGTATCGGTCGGCCGCGTCCGCGCGCGCAGGATCTCGCCAAAGCGCATGAGCACCTTGTCGCCCGCGCCGTGGCCGTAGCGGTCGTTCACGTCCTTGAAGCGATCGAGATCGGCCATCAGCGCGGAAAGCTTGCCGCCGGTGCGACGCACGCGGCTGATCTCGACGGCCAGCGCCTGGTCCAGCCTGCGGCGATTTCCTACGCCGGTGAGCGCGTCGGTGAGCGAGGCTTCGACAATCTTTGCCTCGCGTCGCTTGAGCGTAAGGTTCGCCTGCGCCAGCGCGCGCTGCGAGATCGCCAGCTCGTTGTTCAACTCGATCATGCACTCGCTCAGCCTTTCCAGTTCCTCGATGTCGAATTCGGCCAGCAGGTGCACTTCGCCATCGGCCTGCCACACCCGCGCGCGCAGCGTGCGGGTCTTGCCCGCGACTTGGCCGATGGTCAGCAGGCCGTGATAGCCGACCGCGCTTCCCTCCGCCGCCGCCGTCGCAAGCGCGGCGAAGCCGGGCTGGATGAAGATGCGGCCGACGTTCGCGCCGATTGCGCGAGACGTGCTGTCCCCGAGCAGTCGCAGAAAGCCGGCGTTGGCTTCCAGCAGCACGCCCGCTGCATCCAGGCGCGCGGCGGCGATGGAAATCAACTCGCCAACGTCCCCCATCAGGGACTTGATGTTCATGTCGCCGTGCGGGTCAGCCGGATGCCGGACGCGACAGCGGCCAGCGCGTCCTGGCCCGAGCCTTCGGCGCCGACCTGCGCCGTAAGTGCGTCGAAGCGGTTGATGGCGAGGCCGCCGATGATCACCGGCGGGCGCGCCGCGCCCAGCAGCTCCTGCAGGCGCGCGAGGGTCCTTCTGACGGTGGGCAACTGGTGCGCGAACGAGATCGACAGGCCGACGAGTTGGGGTTTCCATGCCGCCACCTGGCGCGCCAGCGATTCGGCGGGCACGTTCGCGCCGAGGTACTGCACCTCCCAGCCGGAAAGCTGAAACGCGTCCGCCACCATCTGCAGACCGACCGCGTGGTGGTTGCCTTCGACGCAGGCGAGCAGCACCTTCCTGTCGTTCGCAGGCGCAGGATCGGTACTCGCCAGCCCGAGCGTCATCACCCACTGGGCAATCGCAGTGGCCAGATGTTCCTGCGCGACGCTGACCTCGTTACGCTGCCATTTTTCGCCGATGTGGTACAGCGCCGGCTGGATGACGTGGAGTTCCGCATTCACGAGGCCGCGGTCCTGCGCAAGGACGCCCTCGATGACCTTCGCCGCGCGCCGGCGGTCGCCGGCGAGCAGCGCTTCCTCGAAGGCCGCGCACTCGGGCCACGGCTCGGGGCCCGGAGCGGCGGCGGGAGCGGCGTCGCGCCTGTTACGCAGCTCTTCGTTTGCCGCGTGCAGCGCCGCGACGACGGCGGTGGCGTGCGCGGGGTCCATGCGCCCGGCAAAGAATTCCGCCAGCCAGTCGAGCGACAGCGGCAGGTGAGACGCGGGGATGCCGCGCGCACAGAGCACGCTGGCGAGCCAGTGCAGGTAGTCGACCATCGGCGCGAGGAGGCCGAACTCCAGCACCGGGCGCAGGAACTCAAGGTGGAAATCCAGGTCTTCGCGGCAGGCTTCGCGCGCGCGCGGACCCAACGCCGCATAGGCGGAGCCGTGTTCGGCAAGGAAGCGCGCCGTAACCGCATCCACCGCGTCGCGCCTCAGCTCCAGGAACTGGTGCAGGCCCGCGAGTGACGATCTGGGCAGGTGCGGCTGCATGGGGCCCGGCGCCTTACTCCGCGAATACCTCGAACAGCCGGATCTGGGCGCTCTTCGGCACCAGCTTCAACCCCTTGGGGATGCCCTTATGCGCCTCATGGTACGCGTGGCTGCGGTGCCACGCTTGGTAACTGGGTTCGTCAGTCCAGTGGGTGAATAGCCAGATCTCGTCGGGGTCATCCAATGGGCTCATGACTTCCATGCGCAGGAACCCCGGTGCGCAGTCCACCAGGTGCGGCCTTTCGCGGAATGCGGTGCGCACGGCGTCGGCCATGTCATTCCGGATGGTGAATCGACTAAGCGCAACGAACATCGCTTCGAGGATACCGGAAACGCGCTGCTGCCGGCCTGAGCCAGGCGGCCTACGGAACGGCGACCAAGAAGAGGTCCTGGCCGGCCCACGCATCGCGCCGGGACGCACGGTACTCGCGGTGGCGCAGGACCCAAGACCGGACCACGCCGCTCGCCTCGGCAAGGACGGAAGGCGCGGCGCCCGCCCGCGCAAGCGCTTCGCTCGCGCGATAGATCCCGGCTGCTTCTGCCGACAGGGTGAAGCACTCGAGCCGCTCGAATCCGGACTGCCGCGCGCAGCGCTGCAACGCGGCCGGCGTGAAGATGTGCAGATGCCGAGGCGGCTCGAGGCCGCGCCAATGGCGTCCGTAGCGACGGTGGGCCATCCCCAGCGCATTCGGCGTGCTGAGAAGGAGCCGGCCACCGGGGCGCAAGAGCCGACGACACTCGCGCAGCAAACTCCCCGGGTCCGGGACGTGTTCGATGACCTGGCTCATCGCGATGGCGTCGTAGGACGCCGTGGGGTAGTTGAACTGCGCGAGGTCCCCGACGTCGACGTGAAGACCGTAGCGCGACTTCACGCGGGCAGCCACCGCCGGATCGAAATCGGTGCCCTGCACGGTCCAGCCGACCTTGCGCATGCGCTCGAGGAACCGACCCGACCCGCAACCGACCTCCAGCAGCGCTCCCGGCGGTGCATCGCCGAGAAACATGGTGCGCAGTCGCCGGCGCTGTCGTCCGAGATCGCTGCCCGCGTCGAGCACGCGACTGATGAGTTTGCAGGTGGTGTTCAGGGCGCTCAAGCCCAGCTGCGCGAAGCTGCGTCTTCGGGTGCGGCCATGGGTGTGGTAATTCCGGTATGCCTTGACGAGTTCGACCGCCAGCGGCTGCGGATCGAGCCACAGCAATGCGCAGGCGGCGTCCGGACACCGGACGACGCGCCAGGCGCCCGGTGTCCCGAAAATGTGGTCGACGAGTCCTTCATACAGCTCGACGCCCTGACGCCCGCACACGACGCATCGGGGGCTGGGCGCGCAACGAAGAGGATCGTCTTGTGGGGGAGTCGAGGTCATGATCGCCCGCGCATGGCCTAGTTTGGCATGAGCTGCATGTTAAATTCCCAAGCTCCTCCGCATCCTCTTGGAAAGGATCTCCTCATGCGCATGCCAAGACGTGCTTGGACACCGAGCCGGGCTGTGCTGCCCGTGTTCCTCGCGGCGGCCCTCACGGGCGGCTGCGCCCTGGTAGAGCTCACGCCGACGGGCGCCGGTGTACGGCTGGCGAGCCCGGAAGCGGTTGCCACGTGCACCACCCTGGGCAAGCTCACGGCGAGCGTGGTGCACAAGGCGGGCTTCATTCCGCGGCACCCCGACGCGGTGCAGGACAACCTCAACGTCACTGCGAGGAATTCGGCCGCCGGCATGGGGGGCGACACTATCGTGCCGGCCTCGAGCGTCCAGGACGGCAAGCAGACCTTCGACGTCTATCGCTGCTTGCGGCGCTAGCCGCGCTGCGCGGG
>CBDDSA010000072.1:0-25291 GCA_965233185.1 uncultured bacterium | reverse complement strand
CCTTCTTGCCGCCTTTGCGGCTCGCCTTCTTGCCGGCGTTGGAGATCGCCGCCGCCCGGCTCTTCGGCATGCCCTTGCGCTTGAGCGCCTTGTACTTGCGCTTGTTCTTGATCGATTTCCCGGCCATGACAACCTCGCTGGTGTGGTGGGATTGCCATGCTAAGGCGGCGATGTTACGCGCCGGCACATTTCTGGCTGCGCCGTGAGATTCCAAAAGGAGATCTCTCATGGCCGACCCCGTCAAGATCCTGGGCATTTGCGGCAGCCTGCGCAAAGCCTCGTATAACCTCGCCGCGCTGCGCGCTGCACAGCAGCTGTGCCCGGCCGACGCCAAGATCGAAATCATCAGCCTCGAGGGCATTCCGGCGTTCAACCAGGACGAGGAGAAGAACGTCCCGCAGAAGGTGGCGGAGCTGAAAGCGCGCATCCGCGCGGCCGACGCCATCCTGATCGCCACGCCGGAGTACAACTACGGACTGCCCGGCCTGCTGAAAAACGCGATCGACTGGGCCTCGCGGCCCTACGGCGACAACGCCTGGTCGGGCAAGCCGGTCGCCATCATGAGCGCCGCGCTTAGCATGGGCGGCGGGGTGCGCGCCCAGTACCAGCTGCGCCAGGCCTTCGTGTTCCTCAACATGGAAGCCGTGGTGCAGCCCGAGGTGGCCATCGGCAACGCGCCGCAGCGCCACGACGAGCAGGGCAACCTGACCGACGAAACCTCGAAGGAGCTGATCGCCCAGCTGGTGAAAAACCTGGTCGAAAAAGTTCGCCTGCTGCGGCCGGCGATGAGGGCCGCTGCCTAGAGTCTTTTCCTACGCCACGGGGCGTTGTCGAAATCGCGGTTCCCCATTCGACTATAGGTGCCAGTCCCGACCCTGAATGTCGAAAGGAGACGCAGCATGCCCAGCACCGTCCGCCTTCACCGAGTCCTGCGGGCCAAGCCCGAGCGGGTATATCGCGCATTCCTCGATCCGGACGCGAAGGCCAAATGGCTTCCCCCCCACGGCTTCACCGGCAAGGTCCACCACATGGACGCCCGCGTCGGCGGCTCCTACAAGATGTCGTTCACCAATTTCACCACCGGCAAGAGCCATTCTTTCGGCGGCGAGTACGTCGAACTGACGCCGCACACGCGCATTCGGTACACCGACCGGTTCGACGATCCCAACCTGCCGGGAGCCATGCGAGTCACCGTCAACCTGAAGCAGGTGTCTTGCGGCACCGAGCTGGACATCACCCAGGAGGGCATCCCCGATATCATTGCGGCCGACGCCTGCTACGTGGGCTGGCAGGAGTCGCTCGCCCTTCTGGCGCAGCTGGTCGAGCCGGAGATTGCGGATGGATGAGCGCTTCGCGCGCGGCGTCGGGGGGAGCGAGAATGTTCTACAGGCTGCGCACCAAGAACGCCGGGCCCGGCCCGTTGGCCGAGTGGGAAACCTGTAACCACGATCTCGCGCAAGTCTTCGCTGGTGGATTTCGTCGACGGATTCGGCGTGGTCGGCGGACACGGCCTGCTGGTGAGCGAGAAGGCGCTCAGGATCCTCGAGGCGATGAAGCTTCCCCCCTGCCGGAGCTATCCCCTGGAGGTGATCCACAAGGACAAGCCGGTCGCCAGTCCGCGGTACTTCTGGGCGCAGATGCTCCTGATTGACAACTACGGCTGGATCGATTTTGCGGCGTCCGAATTCGCGACCCGGAGCCGCTTCGACTTCAGCGAGTCGACGGGCGAGCCGGTAACCGTCGAGAGCGAGGCGGCTTTGAACAGCCTGATCCGCAGATCGGACCTGGAGGATTTCGAGATTCTGTTCAAAAAGCTCTCCTTCAACGGCATATACGCCAGGTCGCCGTTCGACCTTTTCTATCTGGATGGAGCGCTTGAACGGCCCCATTTCCGGCGTCCCCGTCATCAGCGATAAGCTCAAGGTTGCACTGGAGAGCGAAGCCATCACAGGCTACGAGCTCGACGACCTTCCGATCGCGATCCGGCGCTAAGCAAGCGGAAGAAACGCAGCATCTCCCGGCTGGCGTCCGGACCCTGCGGATCGGCGAAGGAGCCGCTGGCGCTGCCGCCCGACCAGGCGTGCCCCGCGCCGTGCACCAGCCAGTGCTCGAGCAGCGTCTCGCCCTCGGCGTTGAGGTGCAGCGTGCGCGTATAGGCGCGCCCGTTGGCGTGACCCCGCTCGAGCCTTTCCAGCGTGCCCGACACCCGGTGTTCGCCGTTGCTGGGGTGCACCGTGGTATCGCGGTCGCCATGGAACACGATCAGCGGGATGTCCTGCGCGGTGCCGCGGCCGCCATGGGGCTTGCGCTTCATGGCCGCCAGGGCGGAAGGCAAGTCGCGCGCAGCTCCGAAAGCCAGGCCGGAATGGATGCCGACCGCAGCGTAGAGCTCCGGGTAGGTGCTCGCCATGACGGCGGCCATCGCGCCCCCGGCGGAGAGCCCGGCGATGTAAACGTGCCGCTCGTCGAGCTTGTGCCGCGCGGTCGCTTCACGCGTAATGCCGGCGATCAGGGAAGGCTCGCCGGCCTCGCGCCGCTGGTGCTGTGGCTGAAACCAGTTCCAGCAGCCCGAGACGTTCGCCTGGCTGGATTGGGCGGGGTAGAGCACGACGAAGCCCAGCTCGTCGGCCAGGGCGTTCATGCGTGTGCCGGCCGCGAAGTCGTCCGGATGCTGCTTGCAGCCGTGAAGCATGACGACCACGGGCAAGCCCTGCACGGGACGCGGGGGAAGGTAGGTCTTGTAGGCGCGCGTGCCCGCGGCATTGGCATACGTGTCGGTCAGGAAACGGCCCCCGCTGCGCGGCACCCGCAGCGCCTGCGGCGCCTGCGGCGCACCTTGCGCACCGTGCAATGCACGTTGGATCTCGCGGGTCGCTTCCATCAGGTTGCCGCTGCGTACCAGGGCGGCGGCGTGCACGAGGCCCGCCGGCATTTTCAAGTTCACGTTGCAGTTTCCTTTAGATGATGCGATCGGCCAGCGCGGCCTTGACCGCGGCGCTCGCCTGCAGGGCCCCAAGCACGAACAGCGAGCCGATGGCTTCGCGCGCGAGCTCGGGAGTGACGTCATTTGCAATCCTCGCGAGGCCAAGCACCTTGATCTCCAGCCTTTGTCCGGCGTTGCGCGCCGCTTCCAGGTCGGCCTTGCTGAAGTCTTGCAGCCCCAGCACCAAGGTCTTGCGCGCCACGGTCGTCTTGACCACGTCGGCGTGCGTGGCCAGCTGGTTTCGGATGGCCGTGCGGATGAAGTCCGTGCGATTGCCGTAGAAGCCCTCCCGCGTCAGCAGGTCGATCTGCCCCAGATCGACTACCCCGAGGTTGATCGTGATCTTCTCGCTCTCGACCGGTAATGCCATCTATGCACCATCCTTTAGTAATCCATGTGGATGGTACAAGGAATCCGAACCTTAGTAAAGCACCCGTCATGGCTAGCTCTCGCCTGGCGACTCCCCTTCAGATCGCTACCGAACATACGGTACGGCTCTTGCAGCGCACAATTGGAGATGCAGGCCGATTCCGAGTCGCCGCTGCGCTCGGAGCTGTACAGCGCCGACCAGATGGAGCAGCACGGCAGGGCCCTCGCGGCGTCGCACCCGCTGGGCCCGGGTCGCACGCGGGACAGGCTGCTCACGCGGCTTGCGGACAACGAAGCGGTCCTCATCCGCGCCGGCGACCTGCTCAAGGCCGCCGCCGCCGGCCAGCGCATTGCGCCGGCGGGCGAATGGCTGCTCGACAACTTCCACCTGATCGAAGAGCAGGTCCGCACTGCCAAGCGGCACCTGCCGCGTTCCTACAGCCGCGAACTGCCGCGCCTTCTCAGCGGCCCTTCCGCGAGCCTGCCGCGCGTGTACGACATTGCACTGGAGGCCATTGCGCACGGCGATGGCCGCGTGGACCTCGACATCCTGCGTCGCTTCGTAGAGGCGTACCAGAAGGTCGCGCCGCTGCAGCTGGGCGAGCTGTGGGCGATCCCGATCATGCTGCGCCTTGCGCTGCTCGAGAATCTGCGGCGCGTGGCCTCGCGCCTAGCCGCCGCCACCACCGAGCGCAGCCGTGCTGGCGACTGGGCCGACCGGATGCTGGCGATGGCCTCGCAGGACCCGAAGAGCCTGATCCTGGTGATTGCCGACATGGCGCGCTCCAACCCGCCAATGGTGAGCTCGTTCGTCGCCGAGCTGGCGCGCCGGCTGCAGGGGCAAAGCGCCGCGCTGGCGCTGCCGCTCACCTGGATCGAGCAGCGGCTTGCCGAATCCGGCGCGACCATCGAGCAGCTGGTGCAGTCCGAGACGCAGGAACAGGCCGCCGACCAGGTCTCGATGAGCAACAGCATCGGCAGCCTGCGCCTGCTGGGCGCCACCGACTGGCGCGAGTTCGTCGAGACGATGAGCGTGGTCGAGCGCACGCTGCGCCAGGATCCCGTCTACCCGGCGATGGACTTCGCCACCCGCGACCGATACCGGCACGCGGTCGAACGCATGGCGAAAGCGAGCCCCCTCCCCGAAGTCGAAGTGGCGCGGCAGGCCATCGCGCTCGCCCGGGCCGGCGCCGATGCGCGCAGTTCCCACGTCGGCCACTACCTCGTCGACAAGGGCGTGGCGCGGCTCGAGCGGCTGGCGCAAGTACGCCGCTCGTTATCAGCACCTTTGCCGGCAAGGCTGCCCTTTTATCTGGGCGCCATCGCGCTCGCCGCCGGGCTTGCCGCCTGGGGCTTCGCGGCCAACGCGCATGCCGACGGGCTGCGCGGCGCGGCGCTGCTGCTTGTCGTCCTGGTTTCGCTGCTCGCCACGAGCCAGCTCGCTGTGGCGCTGGTGAACCGCCTGGCCATGGCGCTCCTGACGCCGCATCCGCTGCCGCGGCTCGACTACTCGGGAGGCATCCCGGTGCACTCGCGCACACTGGCGGTAGTGCCGGCCCTGCTCGGCAGCGCACGCCAGGTCGAGGAGCTGCTCGAGGCGCTGGAAGTGCGCTTCCTCGCCAATCGCGATGCGCACCTGCACTTCGGCCTGCTCACCGATTTCACCGACGCGCCGGAGGCAACGCTGCCGCAGGACGCGGCGCTCGAGCGGCTCGCCGTCGATGGCATCGAAGCGCTGAACCGCCAATACGGCGCCGAGCGTTTCTTCCTGTTCCACCGGCCGCGCCGCTGGAATGCCGGCGAGCGCGTGTGGATGGGCTACGAGCGCAAGCGCGGCAAGCAGGCGGAGCTCAACTCGCTGCTGCGCGGCGGCTCGAAGCACCACTTCTCGCAGGTGGTGGGCGCGACCTCGGTCCTGCGCGCAGTGCAATTCGTCATCACCCTGGACGCCGACACCCAGCTGCCGCGCGACGCGGCACGCGAGCTGGCAGGCGCCATGGCGCACCCGCTCAACCGCCCGCGCCATGACGAGCGCACCGGAATCGTCTGCGAGGGCTATGCCATCCTGCAGCCGCGGGTTGCGGTCAGCCTGCCGGCGAGCGGCCGCTCGCGCTATGCGCGCCTGTTTGGCGGCGAATCGGGCATCGACCCTTACACGCGCACCGTGTCGGACGTCTACCAGGATCTGTGCGGCGAAGGCTCGTTCATCGGCAAGGGCATCTACGACGTCGATGCGTTCGAGCGTGCGCTCGAAGGACGTTTTGCCGAAAACCGCATTTTGAGCCACGACCTGCTGGAAGGCTGCCATGCGCGCTCCGGGCTGCTGAGCGACGTGCAGCTCTATGAGGAATATCCCCAGGGCTACCGCGCGGACGTGAGCCGCCGGCATCGCTGGATGCGCGGCGATTGGCAGATCGCGCACTGGATCTTCGCGCCGCTGCCGGCGCTGTCGCGCTGGAAAATCTTCGATAACCTGCGGCGCAGCCTTACGCCCGCCGCCCTGACGCTGCTGCTGCTCGCCGGCTGGACGCTTTCCTCGGATGTCCCGCTGTGGACCCTGGCGGCACTCGCCATCCTGCTGCTTCCGCCCCTCATCGGCTCGCTGGAGGCGTGGCGCTCGACCGGGCGGCATTTCGCGCAGGCCGTCTTTTCGCTGGCCTGCCTGCCTTACGAAGCGTTCGTGGCCCTGGATGCCCTCGCGCGCACCGCCTGGCGGACGCTGATCGTGCGCAGGCGGCTCCTCGAATGGACGCCGTCGGGCAATGACGGGCGCGACGACCTCGCCGGGTCGTTCCGCACCATGTGGATCGGGCCCGTCCTCGCCACTGCCGTGGCGATCCACCTCGCCGCATCGCGGCCCGCGGCGCTGCTGGTGGCGGCGCCGGTGCTCCTCCTGTGGCTCGCCTCGCCGGCGATCGCCTGGTGGATCAGCCGGCCGCTCGAGCACCGCGGCGCGGGCCTCTCGGTCGGGCAGGAAGCCTTCCTGCGCGCCATCGCGCACAAGACCTGGACTTTCTTCGACACCTTCGTCGCGGCCGAGGACCACTGGCTGCCCCCCGATAACTTCCAGGAGCTGCCCGGGCCGATCGTCGCGCATCGCACCTCGCCCACCAACATGGGCCTCGCGCTGCTGGCGAACCTCGCCGCGCACGACTTCGGCTTCATCACGGCCGCGCAGCTCATCGAGCGTACCGCGAACGCGCTGGACACGATGCAGCGGCTCGAGCGCTACCGCGGTCACTTCTACAACTGGTACGACACGCGCACGCTCGAGCCGCTTTACCCGCGCTACGTGTCATCCGTAGACAGCGGCAACCTCGCCATGCACCTGCTGACGCTGCGCCAAGGGCTGCTCGCGATGCCCGGCGCGGAAAGCCTCGCGCAGCAGGCGGGCGAGCTGGCTCGCATGCAGTACGGCTTTCTGTTCGACGCCGAGCGCCGGCTGCTCGCCATCGGCTACAACGTCACCGAGAACCGGCGCGACGCCGCCTACTACGATCTGCTCGCCTCCGAGTCGCGCGCGGCGAGCTTCGTCGCCATCGCGCAGGGCGAGCTACCGCAGGAGAGCTGGTTCGCCCTCGGGCGCCTGCTCACCGGCGCCGGCGGCGAGACCGCGCTGCTGTCGTGGAGCGGCTCGATGTTCGAATACCTCATGCCGCTGCTGGTGATGCCCGCGTACGAGGACACGCTGCTCGACCAGACGTGCCGCGCCGCGGTGGCGCGCCAGATCGCCTGCGGCAACCAGCGCGGCGTGCCCTGGGGTATGTCCGAGTCGGGCTACAACAGGCTCGATGCCGGCCTCAATTACCAGTACCGCGCCTTTGGCGTTCCGGGTTTGGGGCTCAAGCGCGGGCTGTCGGAAGACCTGGTCATCGCCCCCTACGCTTCCGCCCTCGCGCTGATGGTGGCGCCCGAGGCGGCGTGCGTGAACCTGGAGCGGCTCGCCGCCGAAGGCCTCGAAGGCGAGCTCGGCTTCTACGAGGCGGTCGATTACACGCCGTCACGGCTGCCGCGCGGGCAGCAGAGCGTGGTGGTGCGCTCCTACATGGCGCACCACCAGGGCATGATTCTGCTATCGCTGGCCCACCTGCTGCTCGGGCGGCCGATGCAGAAGCGCTTCGCCGCCGATGCGGCCTTCCAGGCGACCCTGCTGCTGCTGCAGGAGCGCATTCCGAAGCGCGCGGCGTTCCAGCTGAGCACCGCCGGGCGCTTCGATACGCGCGCGATCTCCAGCGCCGCGGAAATGCCGATGCGCGTGCTGACCGATCCCGACAGCGCGGCGCCCGAGGTGCAGCTGCTGTCGAACGGCCGCTACCATGTGATGGTCACCCACGCGGGCGGCGGCTACAGCCGCTGGAAGGACCTGGCTGTCACGCGCTGGCGCGAGGACGCGACCTGCGACAACTGGGGCAGCTTCTGCTACGTGCGCGACGCTGCGAGCGGGGAATTCTGGTCGAGCGCGCACCAGCCGGTGCTGAAGCGCGCCGACGCCTACGAGGCGATTTTCTCGGAGGCGCGCGCCGAGTTCCGCCGGCGCGACCACGACTACGACACGCATACCGAGATTGTGGTCTCGCCCGAGGACGACATCGAGCTGCGGCGCTTGCGCATCACCAACCGCGCGCAGACGCGCAGGACGGTCGAGGTCACGAGCTACGCCGAGGTCGTGCTCGCCTCGTCTGCAGCGGACGCGCTACACCCGGCGTTCAGCAATCTCTTCGTCCAGACCGAGATCCTCGCCGGACACCGTGCCATCCTCTGCACCCGCCGCCCGCGCTCGCTCGGCGAGCACGCGCCCTGGATGTTCCACGCGATGGCGGTGCACGGCGCCGACGCGGGCGAAGCCTCCTACGAAACGGACCGCGCGCGCTTCATCGGCCGCGGCCGTGGCGCCGCCGCCCCGCAGGCGATGGACGAGGCACAGCTGTCGGGCAGCCAGGGCTCGGTGCTCGATCCGATCGCGGCGATCCGCCGGCGCATCGCGCTCGAGCCGGGGCAATCGGCGACCATCGACATGGTCAGCGGCATCGGCGAGAGCCGCGAAGCCGCGTTGGGCCTCGCCGGGAAATATCAGGACCGCGGCCTCGCCGACCGCGTGTTCGACCTTGCCTGGACGCACAGCCTGGTGACGCTGCGCCAGATCAACGCCACCGAGTCCGACGCGCAGCTCTACGGGCGCCTCGCGAGCTCGGTGCTCTACGCCAATGCGGCGCTGCGCGGCGAGACTGGGGTGCTGGCGAAGAACCGCCGCGGGCAGTCCGGCCTGTGGGGCCACGGCGTATCCGGCGACCTGCCTATCGTGCTGCTCAGAATCGGCGACGCGGCGAGCATCGATCTGGTGCGCCAGCTGGTGCAGGCTCACGCCTACTGGCGCCTCAAGGGGCTGGCGGTCGACCTGGTGATCTGGAACGAAGACCACGCCGGCTACCGGCAGGTGCTGCAGGACCAGATCATGGGCCTCATCGCCGCGGGCATCGAGGCGCACGTAGTAGACCGGCCCGGCGGCATCTTCGTGCGCCGCGCCGAGCAGATCGCCGACGAAGACCGGATCCTTTTCCAGTCGGTGGCGCGCGCCGTGCTCAGCGACGGGCAGGGCAGCCTCGCGGAGCAGATCGACCGGCAGGTCGCGCCGCCCGTCAAGATGCCGCCGCTCAAGCCGGGCCGCGTCACGCGCACGGCCGAGCCCGAGTTGCCGAAGCGCGAGCTGCTCTTCTTCAACGGCCTGGGCGGTTTCACGCCCGACGGCCGCGAGTACGTCATCATCATGGCGCGCGGGCAGGTCACGCCCGCGCCCTGGGTGAACGTGCTGGCCAACCCGCAGTTCGGCAGCGTGATCTCGGAATGCGGGCTGTCCTACACCTGGAACGAGAACGCCCACGAGTCGCGCCTCACGCCCTGGGGCAACGACCCCGTAGGCGACGCGAGCGGCGAGGCGTTCTACCTGCGGGATGAAGAAAACGGCCGGTTCTGGTCGCCCGCGCCGCTGCCGTGCCGCGGCGACGGGTCTTACGTTACGCGCCACGGCTTCGGCTACAGCATTTTCGAGCATGCCGAGGGAGGCATCCGCTCCGAGCTCAAGGTCTACGTCGACCTGGAAGCGGCGGTCAAGTACTCGGTGCTGAAAATCGCCAACGAGTCGGGCCGCGGGCGCCGGCTCTCCGCCACCGGCTACGTCGAGTGGGTGCTGGGCGACTTGCGTTCCAAGACCGCGATGCACGTGGTCACCGAGATCGACCCCTCCAGCGGCGCGCTATGCGCGCGCAACTCCTATAGCGCCGAGTTCCCCGAGCGGGTCGCGTTCCTCGACGTCGACGACGCAAGCCGCAGCCTGACCGGAGATCGCAGCGAGTTCCTCGGACGCAACGGCACGCTCGGCAACCCGGCTGCGCTGCGGCGCGCGCAACTCTCCAACCGGGTCGGCGCTGCCTATGATCCCTGCGGCGCGATCCAGGTGCCCTTCGAGCTGGCCCCCGGGCAGGAGCGCGAGATCATCTTCCGGCTCGGCGTCGGCGGCCGGCGCAGCTCGGAGGACACCGGCAAGCTCGTGCGCCGGCTGCGCGGGACCATGACGGCGCGCAGCGCGCTGGAAAGGGTGCAGGCGTACTGGGCGCGCACGCTCGGCGCCGTGCAGGTGGAAACCCCCGACCCGTCGCTCGACGTACTTGCAAACGGCTGGCTCATCTACCAGACCCCCGACTGCCGCCCCTGGGCACGCAGCGGCTATTACCAGTCGGGCGGCGCCTTCGGCTTCCGCGACCAGCTGCAAGACAGCATGGCGCTGGTGCATGCGGAGCCGGCGCTTGCCCGCGAGCAGCTGCTGCGGGCCGCGTCCCGCCAGTTCGTCGAAGGCGACGTGCAGCATTGGTGGCATCCGCCTTCGGGCCGGGGCGTGCGCACGCACTGCTCGGACGATTTCCTCTGGCTGCCCGCGGCCACCTGCCGCTACGTGCTCGCGTCGGGCGATGCCGCAGTGCTCGACGAGCCGGTCGCCTTCCTCGAAGGCCGCGGGGTCAACCCCGAGGACGACTCCTACTACGACCTGCCGGCGCGCTCCGGCGAGTCTGCGACCCTCTACCAGCACGGCGTGCGCGCCATCCTGCGGGGCTTGCGCTTCGGCGAGCGCGGCCTGCCGCTGATGGGCTCGGGCGACTGGAACGACGGCATGAACATGGTCGGCGCCGGCGGCAAAGGCGAAAGCGTGTGGCTGGGCTTCTTCCTCTACCAGGTGCTGCTGCAGTTCGCCGACCTGGCGCGCGGCCGCGGCGATGCGGCCTTCGCCGAACGCTGCCGCACCGAGGCGCAAACGCTGCGCCGCAACCTCGAGCAGCACGGCTGGGACGGGGCGTGGTACCGCCGGGCGTACTTCGACGACGGCACGCCGCTCGGCTCCGCCGCCAATGCCGAGTGCCAGATCGATTCCATCGCGCAAAGCTGGTCTGTGCTGTCCGGCGCCGGCGACGCCGCGCGCTCGCGCAGGGCCATGCAATCGCTGGATGAGCGCCTGGTGCACCGCAAGCAGCGGCTGGTCCAGCTCCTCGACCCGCCGTTCGACGCCTCCGCCCTCAACCCCGGCTACATCAAGGGTTACGTCCCGGGCGTGCGCGAGAACGGCGGGCAGTACACCCACGCCGCCATATGGGCCGCAATGGCCTTCGCCGAGATGGGCGACCCCCAGCGTGCGTGGGAGCTTGCGACCATGATCAATCCGGTGAACCACGCCAGCTCCGCGGAGAAGGTGGCCCTCTACAAGGTCGAGCCCTATGCCGTCGCGGCCGACGTCTACGCCGTGGCGCCGCATACCGGGCGCGGCGGCTGGACCTGGTACACCGGCTCGGCGGGCTGGATGTACCGCTTGATGGTCGAATCGCTCCTGGGATTGCGGCGCGAAGGCGACACCCTGCGCCTCGCGCCCTGCCTGCCCGCGGACTGGCCGGGATTCAGGCTGCGCTATCGCTATGGCAATGCTGTCTATGACATCCACGTGCGCAACGACGGCGCCGGAGGCAGCACGCCAGGCGGCCACACGATCCACCTGGTCGACGATGGCCAGGTGCACCGCATCGATGTCCAGCTCGGGGTCAGGCCCCGGTTGACAGGAACGTCTTGACCCACAGCAGGCCGGCCACCGACTTGGCGTCGGTGATGCGGCCGTCGCGGATCATGGCGATTGCCTCCTCGAATGCCACGGCGAAGATCTCGAGAAATTCCCCCTGGTCGAGCTTGCGCTCGCCATTGGACAGCTTCCTTGCCAGGAACAGCTGAATCGCCTCGTCGGTGTAGGCGATGGCGGTGTGGAAAACGCCCAGGTGTGTCCACTCCTGCGCCACGTAGCCGGTTTCCTCCTGCAGCTCGCGCCTGGCAGTGTCCAGGTGCGGCTCGCCCGGCTCCAGCTTGCCGGCCGGGATCTCGACGAACTCGCGGCGGTGCGGGTAGCGGAACTGGCGCTCGAGCAGCACGCGGCCGTCGTCGAACAGCGGCACGATGGCCACCGCGCCGGGGTGGCGGATATATTCGCGCCCGCCGGTGCTGCCGTCGGGCAGGCGCACCGTGTCGCGGTGCACCTTGAGCAGCGCGCCGTCGAACACCTGCTCGGTGGAAATGCAGTGCTCGGTGAGGTCTTTCAAAGCGTGGCGATGGCGAGGTAGCACAGCCCCATCAGGCTGCCCGGGAAGATGCCGAAGGCGAGGACCGCCAGGCCGTTGGCCGACAGCAGCACGCGCGCGCCGAAGGCGCCCGACACCGGCGCGGTGTCGACCGGCTCGTCGAAGTACATCAGCTTGACGATGCGCAGGTAGTAGAAGGCGCCCACTACCGAAAGGATCACCGCCGCTACCGCCAGCCAGATCCAGCCGGCGTCCACCGCGGCGGACAGCACCACCAGCTTGGCGTAGAAGCCCACCGTGGGCGGCAGGCCGGCGAGCGACAGCATGAGGATCATCATCATGCCGGCGTACCACGGGCTGCGCCGGTTCAGGCCGCGCATGTCCTCCAGCCGCTCGCACTCGAAGCCGGCGCGCGACAGCAGCAGCAGCATGCCGAAGGCGCCGACGGTCATGATGGCGTAGGTGATGATGTAGAACAGCGCGGCGCTGTAGGCCTGCTCGCGGTTGAGCGTGTTGCCCTCCACCACGCCCGACAGCAGGCCCAGCAGCAGGAAGCCCATGTTGGCGATCGCCGAGTAGGCGAGCATGCGCTTCAGGTTGCTTTGCGCGATGGCGGTGATGTTGCCCAGCGCGATCGACAGGAGCGCGAGCAGCGCCAGCATCTGCTGCCAGTCGGCCGCCAGCGCCGGCAGCGCATTCACCAGCAGCCGCATCGCCATGGCGAAGGCGGCGATTTTGGGCCCCGAGCCGATCACCAGCGTCACCGGCGTCGGTGCGCCGTGGTAGACGTCCGGGATCCACATGTGGAACGGCACCACGCCGATCTTGAAAGCCACGCCGGCGACCACGAACACCAGGCCGAATACCAGGAAGTCCTGGTCTGCAACATTTTTAGCCAATGGTCCGATCCGGCTCGCAACTTCAGGGATCGTCAAAGTCCCGGTGGCGCCGTAGATCATGGACATGCCGTAGAGCAGCAGGCCGGAGGACAGCGCGCCCAGCACGAAGTACTTCATCGCCGCCTCGGTGGCCTGCGCCGACTCGCGGTTCAGCGCGACCAGGGCGTACAGGCACAGCGACATCAGCTCGAGCCCCAGGTACACCGTGATGAAGCTGTTGGCGCTGATGAGGACCATCATGCCCAGCAGCGAGAACAGCAGCAGGCTGATGAACTCGCCGCGCAGCAGGTCGCGGTCGAGGAGGTACTGGCGCGAGTAGACCAGCGCGGCCGACACCGCCATGTAGCAGGTCGCCTTCAGCAGGTGCGACAGCGTGTCGGCGACGAACAGGTTGCTGAAAATGTAGTACTTGCGCCCGTCGGAGACGTCCAGCACCCACAGGGTGGCGATGAAGCAGGCGGCGAGCGTGGCTTGCGCAATCCAGTAGCCCAGGCGGCGGTCGGCCGCGCGCGCGTCCGCGATCATCAGCACGCAGGCGCCCACCAGCAGCAGCACCTCGGGAAGCGCGGGCAGGTGGTCGGCGGCGGCGGCCCAGCTCATAGCTTGGAGACCGAAAGGTGGCGCAGCAGCTCGCTCACCGAGGCGTGCATCACCTCGGTGAACGGCAGCGGATAGACGCCCATGAACAGCACCGCGGCGGCGAGCAGGCCGAGGATCAGGAGCTCCCGGGCGTTGAGGTCCTGCAGCGCGGCGACGCGCTCATTGGCCACCGCGCCGAAGATCACGCGCTTGTACATCCACAGGGTGTAGGCGGCTCCCCAGATGAGCGTGGTGGCGGCGACCAGCGCCAGCCAGAAGTTGGCCTGCATCGCCCCCATGATCACCATGAACTCGCCGACGAAGCCGCTGGTGGCGGGCAGCCCGGCGTTCGCCATGGCGAACAGCATCATCAGCGCGGCGAACTTGGGCATGGTGTTCACCACGCCGCCGTAGTCCGCGATCATGCGCGTGTGCATGCGGTCGTAGAGCACGCCCACGCACAGGAACAGGGCGGCCGAGACGAAACCGTGCGAGATCATCTGCACCAGCCCGCCTTCCACGCCGTAGGGGTTGAAAACGAAAAAGCCCAGGGTGACGAAGCCCATGTGCGAGATCGACGAGTAGGCGATCAGCTTCTTCATGTCGGTCTGCACCAGCGCCACCAGGCCGATGTAGGCCACGGCGACCAGCGACAGCGCGATCATCAGCCAGGCGAGCTCCTTCGAGGCGTCCGGCAGGATGGGCAGCGAGAAGCGCACGAAGCCGTACGCGCCGAGCTTCAGCAGGATGGCGGCGAGCACCACCGAGCCGCCGGTGGGCGCCTCGGTGTGCGCGTCGGGCAGCCAGGTATGCACCGGCCACATCGGCACCTTCACCGCGAAGGCGAACAAAAAGCCGAAGAACAGCAGGATCTGCGCGGTGAGCGCGAGCGGCAGGCGGTGCCAGTCGAGGATGGCGAAGCTGCCCCCGGACTTGTTGTAGAGGTACAGCAGAGCGATGAGCATCGGCAGCGAGCCGGCCAGCGTGTAGAGGAAGAACTTGAGCGCCGCGTACACCCGGTTGGGGCCGCCCCACACGCCGATGATGATGAACATCGGGATCAGCGTCGCCTCGAAGAACACGTAGAACAGTACCCCGTCGAGCGCCGAGAACACGCCGTTCAGCAGCCCGGACAGGATGAGGAAGGCGGCGTTGTACTGCCCCACCCGGCTTTCCACCACGCTCCAGCCGGCGACCACCACCAGCACGGTGATGAAGCTGTTCAGCAGCACGAACAGCAGCGAGATGCCGTCCACGCCCAGGTGGTAGTGGATGTTGAAGCGCTCTATCCAGACGATCTGCTCGACGAACTGGAAGCCCGGGTTCCCGGCGTCGAAGCCGGTGTAGAGCGGCAGCGTGACGAGGAAACCCAGCAGCGCGCCGGCTAGCGCGATCCAGCGCTGCAGCGGCGCGCGCGGGTCGCCTCCAGCGGCCAGCACCACCAGTCCGGCAGCGATCGGAATCCAGATGGCGAGCGACAGCAGCATCTAGCGCAGCATCCAGAAGGTGAGCACCAAAAGGCCGAACAGCATCGCCACCGCGTACTGGTTCAGCAACCCGGATTGGATCAGCCGCATCACGCCGGAGAACCAGCCCACCACGCGCGCCGTGCCGTTCACCATCAGCCCGTCGATCAGGGTCTGGTCGCCGCCGCGCCAGAAGCCGCGCCCGAGCAGGCGCGTGCCGCCGGCGAACACCCGCGAATACAGCTCGTCGAAGCCGTACTTGCGCTCGACGATGGCGTATAGCGGGCCGAAGCCGCGGGCGATGCGCCCGGGCAGGTCGGGTCTTTTCATATAGAGCAGCCAGGCGGTGGCGATGCCCGCCACCGCCAGCCAGAAAGGCAGCGTGACGAAGCCGTGCAGCGTGAACTGCCAGACGCCGTGGAACTCGCCCGCCGTCGGCGGCACCGCCGGGCCGAAGAAGGCGCCGTAGACCACCGGTCCGACGAAATACCCCGCCACCACCGACGGGATCGCGAGCAGCACCAGCGGCACCGTCACCACGGCGGGCGACTCGTGCGGCGGGTGCGCGGCGTCGAAGCGCGGCGCGCCGTGGAAAGCCATGAACACCAGGCGGAAGGTATAGGCGGCGGTCACGAACACCGTGGCCGTCACGCAGAGGTAGGCGAACAGCGCGCCGGGCGTGTCCGACTGGCCGATGGCCGCGATGATCGCGTCCTTGGAGTAGAACCCCGAGAAGAATGGAATGCCGGCGGAGGTGATCGCCCCCACCAGCAGCGTCCAGTAGGTCCAGGGCATGTGCCGCCTGAGCCCGCCCATGCGCCGCATGTCCTGCTCGTGGTGCAGGGCGATGATGACCGAGCCCGCGGCGAGGAACAGCAGCGCCTTGAAGAAAGCGTGGGTCATCAGGTGGAACATGGCGGCCGAGTAGGCCGAGGCGCCCAGCGCCGCGGTCATGTAGCCCAGCTGCGACAGCGTCGAGTACGCCACCACGCGCTTGATGTCGAACTGGGTGAGCGCCACCAGCGCCATCGATAGTGCAGTAATGCTTCCAACCATCAAAACGACGGAGCGCGCCGCCTCGGACAGCTCGTACAGCGGCGACATGCGAGCCACCATGAAAATGCCCGCGGTCACCATGGTCGCCGCATGGATCAGCGCCGAGATCGGCGTGGGCCCCTCCATGGAGTCGGGCAGCCACACGTGCAGCGGGAACTGCGCGCTCTTGCCCATCGCGCCGACGAACAGCAGCAGGCAGATGAGGGTGATCTGGGACGAAGCGCCCGCCTTGCCGAACACCTCCAGGTAATCGAGCGAGCCGAACTGCGCCAGCACCAGGCCGATGCCCAGGAGAAAGCCGAAGTCGCCGACGCGGTTCACCAGGAACGCCTTGAGGTTGGCGTAAATGGCGCTCTCGCGCGTGTACCAGAAGCCGATCAGCAGGTAGGACACCAAGCCCACCGCCTCCCAGCCGAAGAACAGCTGCAGGAAGTTGTTGGCCATCACCAGCATCAGCATCGAGAACGTAAATAACGAGATGTAGGCGAAGAAGCGCTGGTAGCCCGGGTCCTCGGCCATGTAGCCGATGGTGTAGACGTGCACCATCAGCGACACGAAGGTGACCACCACCATCATCAGCGCCGACAGGCGGTCGATCAGGAAGCCGATCTCCAGGCGCGTCTCGCCCATGGTGATCCAGGTGTAGACGCTGCCGTTGAAGCTGTTGCCGTTCAGGACGTCGAAAAACACGACGACCGAGCACACGAACGAGACCAGAACCGAAAGGATCGTGACCCAGTGCGCCCCGGCCCGGCCGATCGCCCGGCCGAACAGCCCGGCCACGATCGCCCCGACGAGGGGGGTAAACGCAATGATCAGGTAAAGGGCCTTCATCCTTTCAGCGAATCCAGATCTTCGACATCGATGGTGTTGAGGTTGCGGAACAGGACCACCAGGATGGCCAGGCCGATGGCGGATTCCGCCGCCGCCACGGTGAGGATGAAGAACACGAACACCTGGCCGGCGAGGTCGCCCAGGAAATGGGAGAAGGCGATGAAGTTCAGGTTCACCGCGAGCAGCATCAGCTCGATCGCCATCAGCAGCACGATGATGTTGCGGCGGTTGAGGAAGATGCCGACCACGCTGATGGCGAACAGGATCGCCCCCAGCACCAGGAAATGCGACAGGTCGAGGCCGCTCATTCCTTGTCCGCCGGCATGGAGACCAGGCGCACCCTGTCCTCGCGCCGCACCCGCGCCTGCGCGCCGGGGTCCTGCGCGCGGCGGTCCTTGCGCCGGCGCAGCGTCAGGGCGATGGCCGAGACGATCGCCACCAGCAGCACCACCGCGGCGATCTCGAAAGCGTACGCGTACTGGGTGTAGAGCACGCGGCCGAGCGCCTTGGTGTTGCTGTAGCCCTCCGGCAGGGGCTTAGGGTCCGCGCCCCAGATGCGAAAGGCGAGCACCGTGATCATCTCCCACACCATGATGCCGCCCACCACCAGGGCGATCGGCAGGTTGCGCCAGAAGCCCTCGCGCACGCGCTCCAGGTTGATGTCGAGCATCATCACCACGAACAGGAACAGCACCATCACGGCGCCGACGTAGACCACCACCAGCGTGATGGCGAGAAACTCGGCCTGCAGCAGCAGCCACAGGGCCGCCGCGGTGAAGAAGGCGAGCACCAGGAAGAGCACGCCGTGCACCGGGTTGCGCGCCGTGATGACGAGCAGGCCGGACAGCAACAGCACTCCCCCGAAGGAGTAGAAGACTACGGCTTCGAACATTTCTTGTTGTCTAGCGGTAGCGGGCGTCGGCCGCCCGGTCGCGAGCGATTTCTTCCTCGTAACGGTCGCCTATGGCGAGCAGCATGGGCTTGGTGTAGTACAGGTCGCCGCGCTTCTCGCCGTGGTATTCCAAGGTGCGCGTCTCGACGATGGCGTCCACCGGGCAGGCTTCCTCGCAGAAGCCGCAGAAAATGCATTTCACCAGGTCGATGTCGTAGCGCGTGGTGCGGCGGGTGCCGTCGTCCCGCTGCTCCGATTCGATGTGGATGGCGAGCGCCGGGCACACCGCCTCGCACAGCTTGCACCCGATGCAGCGCTCCTCGCCGTTCGGGTAGCGGCGCAGGGCGTGCAGCCCGCGAAAGCGCGGGCTGACCGGGGTTTTCTCCTCCGGGAACTGCACCGTGATCTTGCGCGCGAACAGGTTGCGGCCGGTGAGCGCCATGCCGCGCAGCAGCTCGAGCAGCAGGAACGACTTGAAGAACTCGATGACGCGCGTCATGTCCACAGGCTCCAGGGGGTCTGCATCCACACGCCGACCACCACGATCCACACTATGGTGAGCGGGATGAACACCTTCCAGCCCAGCCGCATGATCTGGTCGTAGCGGTAGCGCGGGAAGGTGGCGCGGAACCACAGGAAGATCGACACGATGAAGAACACCTTGAGGAGCAGCCAGCCGAACGGCGGCAGCCAGTTGAACACCACCGAGTCGATCGGCGCCTGCCAGCCGCCGAAGAACAGGATCGCGGTCAGCGTGCTGATCAGGATCATGTTCGCGTACTCGGCGAGGAAGAACAGGGCGAAGGTCATGCCCGAGTACTCCACCATGTGGCCGGCGACGATCTCCGACTCGCCTTCCACCACGTCGAAGGGCGCGCGGTTGGTCTCGGCCACGCCGGAGACGAAGTACACCACCAGCATGGGCGCGAGCGGCAGCCAGTTCCACGACAGGAAGGTGAGCCCCTTGCCGGCGAAATAGCCGCGCCCCTGCTGCGCGATGATCTCGGAGATGTTCAGGCTGCCCGAGATCATCAGCACCACCACCAGGGCGAAGCCCATGGCGAGCTCGTAGGACACCATCTGCGCCGCCGAGCGCATCGCGCCGAGGAAGGCGTACTTCGAGTTGGACGCCCAGCCGGCGATGATCACCCCGTATACGCCGATCGACGACAGCGCCAAAATGTACAGCAGGCCGGCGTCGATGTCGGCGAGCACCAGCTCGGGGGCGAACGGGATTACCGCCCAGGCGGCGAGCGCCGGCGTGATCATCACCACCGGCGCCAGGATGAACAGCCCCTTGTTGGCGTTCGCCGGGAGGATGATCTCCTTCATGAGCAGCTTCACGCCGTCGGCGATCGGCTGGAGCAGGCCGAGGGGTCCGACGCGGTTGGGGCCCAGCCGGATCTGCATCCAGCCGATCATCTTGCGCTCCCACAGCGTGAGGTAGGCGACCGCGCCCATCAGCGGCAGGACGATGGCGACGATCGCCGCCAGGCTCCAGGCGGTGTCGACCAGCGCGCCTTGCCAGTCCACTAGGCGGCCCTCCCCACGGCCACCTTCTCCAGCGTGAGGCTGGCGAACATCGGCCCGATGGGGGCAGTGGACGGATGCGCCGCGGCGATGCGCACGCACTCGTCGGGAAGCTTGTCGTCGAGCGCCGTCGTCAGTTTCGCTTTGGAATTGACGAGAATCTGTTGTCCGGCGGAAAGCCCGAGCTTTTGCAGCAGGCGGGAGTTCATCCAGGCCCTGGGCGGCCGCGCGTCGGGGGTCTTCTGCAGCGGCGGCGAGCGCCGCACCAGCGGGTCGGCGAAGTAGATGGGCACGTCGGCGATGCGCTGGATGCCCTGCGAGGACACCGCCACCGTGGTGTCGGCGGCGCCGATGCGGTTGGAAAGCAGCGCGGAAATGTCGCGGCCGCCCAGGCAGGCGGCGCGCACCTGGTCGATGCTGTCGAAATCGAAGCCGGCGCGCCCGAGCAGGCTGCCCAGCACGCGCAGCACCTTCCACGCGGGGCGCGCCTCGCCCAGCGGGTTGACCGTGGCGTAGAAGCTCTGCACCCGGCCCTCGGTATTGACGAAGGTGCCGGCAGTCTCGGTGAACGGCGCGACCGGCAGCAGCACGTCCGCCTTGTCGAGCGAATGCTTCCAGGGGCTGAGCAGCACCACGAACTCGGCGGGGTCGAGCGCCGCCGGATTGGCGCAGTCGAGCGGCGCCTCGACGTTGAGCAGCACCAGCGCCTTTTTGCGCAGCACCTCGTCCACGCTGGCGGTGGGCAGCCCGGCGACGTAGCCGCCGACCGAGTTGGCCGCCTCGCCGATGAACCCTAGCCGGGCGTGGGTCGCCTGGGCCAGGGCCTGCGCGGCGAGGTGGATCTGCACCGCCTGCGGGTGCTGCTGCGCGAAGGCGCCGATCAGCACCGCCGCGTTCTTGCCGCCTTTCAGGATCTCCTCGAAGCCCTTGATGCGGCTGGCGAGCTCCGAAGGCGCGACCACCTGCTTTCCCGCCATGGGCATCAGCCACTCGTCGTCCACCGAGTGCAGCATGTGGACCTGCGCGCCGCGCTTGGCCGCCTGGCGCAGGCGGTGGGCGATGAGCGGCGCCTCCTTGCGCAGGAACGAGCCGATCACCAGCACGCGGTCGAGCGCGCCGAGCTCGGTGAGCGGCATGCCCAGCCACGGAATGCCCTCGCGCCTGCCGTCGGCCGAGAAGTCGGCGTGGCGCAGGCGGAAGTCGGCCGGCCCGAGCTTCGCCGCGAGGAACATCTCCTCGAGGGTGGCATGCGGCGACACCAACAGGCCGAAGTCCTTCAGGTGCGGCACCGCGAAGTCGAAAGCTTCTTCCCAATCCACCTCGTGCCAGCGGCCGTCGCGCTTCACCATCGGCCGCGTCAGCCGGTCGGGGGAGCTCAGGCCCTCGTAGGAAAAGCGGTCCTTGTCCGACAGCCAGCACTCGTTCACCGCGTCGTTTTCCAGCGGCAGCACGCGCATGACGCGCTGCTGCTTCACCTGCACCACCAGGTTGGAGCCCAGGCTGTCGTGCGGCGCGATGGACTTGCGCCGCGACAATTCCCAGGTCCTCGCCTTGTAGCGGAACGGCTCGGAGGTGAGCGCGCCCACCGGGCACAGGTCGATCATGTTGCCCGAGAGCTCGGACTCCACCGCCTTGCCCACGAAGGAGACGATCTCGGCGTTCTCGCCGCGCCCGGCGAGGCCCAGCTCCATGATGCCGGCGATCTCCTGCCCGAAGCGCACGCAGCGCGTGCACTGGATGCAGCGGCTCATTTCCTCCGCAGCGACCAAAGGCCCCAGCTCTTTCCTCAGAACGACCCTCTTTTCCTCGGTGTAGCGGGAGTTGCTGTTGCCGTAGCCCACCGCCAGGTCCTGCAGCTGGCATTCGCCGCCCTGGTCGCAGATCGGGCAGTCGAGCGGATGGTTGATGAGCAGAAACTCCATGACGCCGTTCTGCGCCTTCACCGCGCTCACCGAGTGGGTCCATACCTTCATGCCCTCGGTGGCGGGCGTGGCGCAGGCGGGCAGCGGCTTGGGCGCCTTCTCCACCTCGACCAGGCACATGCGGCAGTTGGCGGCGATCGACAGCTTGCGGTGGTAGCAGAAGTGCGGCACGTAGATGCCCAGCCGGTTGGCGGCATCCATCACGGTCGCGCCCGCGGTCACCTCGATGTCTTTTCCGTCGACGCTGAGCTTGGGCATCAGGCGGCCTCGGCCATGTTCCTGACGACGTGCGGCTCGTGGCGCGCCCCGGCCCTGCCCCACTTGGGCTCCACGTCTTTTTCAACCAGACATCTTCTATGCTCGATGTGGTGCACGAACTCATCGCGAAAGTGCTTGATGAAGCTCTTCACCGGCAGCGCCGCGGCGTCGCCCAGCGCGCAGATGGTGCGCCCGGCGATGTTGTCGGCGACGTTGTCGAGCAGCGCCAGGTCCTCCATGCGGCCCTTGCCGGTCTCGATGCGGTTCACCACGCGGTACAGCCACCCGGTGCCCTCGCGGCAGGGCGTGCACTGGCCGCAGGATTCCTCGAAGTAGAAGTACGACAGGCGCTCCAGCGCGCGCACCATGCAGGTGGTGTGGTCCATCACGATCACCGCGCCCGAGCCGAGCATGGAGCCCGCCTTGGCGATCGAGTCGTAGTCCATGTCGGTCGCCATCATGGTGTCCGCCGGCAGCACGGGCATGGAAGAGCCGCCCGGAATGACGGCTTTCAGCCGGTTCCCGTGGCGCATGCCGCCGGCCATCTCCAGCAGCCTGGCGAACGGGGTGCCCAGGCGCACCTCGTAGTTGCCCGGGCGCGCCACGTGGCCGGTGACCGAAAACAGCTTGGTGCCGCCGTTGTTCGGCCGTCCCAGCGCGAGGAACGCCTCGCCGCCGTTCCTCAGGATCCAGGGCACCGCGGCGAAGGTCTCGGTATTGTTGATGGTGGTGGGCTTGCCGTACAGGCCGTAGCTCGCCGGGAACGGCGGCTTGAAGCGCGGCATGCCCTTCTTGCCCTCGAGGGATTCCAGCAGCGCGGTTTCCTCGCCGCAGATATACGCCCCGTAGCCGGGATGGGCGTACATCTCGTAGGAGAAATCGGAACCCAGGATGCGCTTGCCGAGGTAGCCCGCGGCGTACGCTTCGGCGAGCGCCTGCTCGTGCTGCTCGTAGATCTCCCACACCTCGCCGTGGATGTAGTTGTAACCCGCGGTGGCGCCCATGGCGTAGCCGGCGATGATCATGCCCTCGATCACCGCGTGCGGGTTGTAGCGCAGCAGGTCGCGATCCTTGCAGGTGCCGGGCTCGCCTTCGTCGGAATTGCACACCACGTACTTCGGCCCCGGGAACTGGCGCGGCATGAACGACCATTTGAGGCCGGTGGGGAAGCCCGCGCCGCCGCGGCCGCGCAGCGCCGATTTCTTCACTTCGGCGATCACCGCGTCGGGCGTCACGCCTTCCTTGAGGATGCGGCGCAGCGCGGCATAGCCCTCGCGCGCCTCGTAGTCCTTGAGGCGCCAGTTGCGGCCGTCGAGACCCGCCATCAGGATCGCATCGGGACCGTAGTCGAGCATCTCAGCCCTTCCTCGAGAGCTCGTCGAGCAGCGCGTCGAGCTTGTCGTTCGTCATGTAGTCGCACATGCGCTTGTTGTCCACCAGCACCACCGGCGCCATCGCGCAGGCGCCCATGCACTCGCCCTCCTTCAGCGTGAACCAGCCGTCGGGGGTGGTCTCGTTGAAGTCGATGCCCAGGCGCTGCTTCAGGTGGTCGGCCGCCGCCAGCGACCCCTGCAGGCCGCACGGCAGGCAGGTGCAGACGGTGAGCTTGTGCGTGCCCGTCGGCGCCCGGTTGTACATGCCGTAGAAGCTCGCCACTTCGTACACGGCGACCGGCGCCATGCCCAGGTACTGCGCGACGTGGTCCATGACCTGCGTGGACAGCCAGCCCTGCTCGTCCTGCGCGATGATGAGCGCCGCCATAACCGCCGATTGCTTGCGCTCGGCCGGGTACTTGGCGATCTCGCGGTCGATCTTCTTCAGGGAATCGTTGGACAGCATGTGCGTCAGCGGTCGATTTCGCCGAACACGATGTCCAGCGTGCTGATGATGGCCACCGCGTCGGCCAGCATGTGGCCGCGCGCCATCTCGTCGATCGCCGAGAGGTGCGTGAAGGCCGGCGAGCGCAGCTTCATGCGGTAGGGCTTGTTGGCGCCGTCGGAGATGAAGTAGACCCCGAACTCCCCCTTCGGGCCCTCGACGCCCGCGTAGGCCTCGCCCTCGGGTACGTGCATGCCCTCGGTGAACAGCTTGAAGTGATGGATCAGCTCCTCCATGTTCTCCTTCATCTCGAGGCGCGACGGCGGCGCCACCTTGTGGTTCGCGGTGATCACCGGTCCCGGATTGGCGCGCAGCCAGTCCACGCACTGCTTGATGATGCGATTGGACTGCCGCATCTCGTCCACGCGCACCAGGTAGCGATCGTAGGTATCGCCATGGGTGCCCACCACCACGTCGAAATCGAGCCGGTCGTAGACCGCGTAGGGCTGCTTCTTCCGCAGGTCCCAGGCGACGCCCGAGCCGCGCAGCATAGGCCCGGTGAAGCCGCGCGCCAGCGCGCGCTCCGGCGAGACCACGCCGACGCCCACCGTGCGCTGCTTCCAGATGCGGTTCTCGGTGAGCAGCGTCTCGTAATCGTCCACGCACTTGGGAAAGCGCCGCGTGAAATCCTCGATGAAGTCGAGCAGCGATCCCTGCCGGTTGGCGTTCATCTCGGCGAGTTGCTTCGCGTTGCGCGAATACTGCGCCTCGTACTGCGGCATGCGCTCCGGCAGGTCGCGGTACACGCCGCCCGGGCGGTAGTAGGCCGCGTGCATGCGCGCGCCGGATACCGCCTCGTAGCAATCGAGCAGGTCCTCGCGTTCGCGAAAGGCGTACAGGAACACGGTCATCGCGCCGAGGTCCAGCCCCAGCGTGCCCACGCCGAACAGATGGTTGAGGATGCGGGTGATCTCGTCGAACATGACCCGGATGTACTGCGCGCGGATCGGCACCTCGATGCCGGCGAGCTTCTCGACCGCCATCACGTAGGCGTGCTCGCTGCACATCATCGAGATGTAGTCGAGCCGGTCCATGTAGGGCAGCGACTGCAGGTAGGTGCGCGACTCGGCGAGCTTCTCGGTCGCGCGGTGCAGCAGGCCGATGTGCGGGTCGGCGCGCTGCACCACCTCGCCGTCCATTTCGAGCACCAGCCGCAGCACGCCGTGCGCGGCCGGATGCTGGGGGCCGAAGTTGACGGTGTAGTTCCTGATATCGGGCACGCGCGCTATTCCTCGCCGTACTTCGACTCGCGCACGATCCGCGGCGTGACCTCGCGCGGCTCGATCGTCACCGGCTGGTAGACCACGCGCCGCTGGTCGGGGTCGTAGCGCATCTCGACGTAGCCCGAGATCGGGAAGTCCTTGCGGAACGGATGGCCGGTGAACCCGTAGTCGGTGAGGATGCGGCGCAGGTCCGGATGGCCGTCGAAGACGATGCCGAAGAGATCGAACGCCTCGCGCTCGAACCAGTTCGCGCTCGGCCAGACCTCCTCCAGCGTGGGCAGCAGCGGCATCTCGTCCTCGGCGGTCATGCAGCGCACGCGCAGTCGCCAGTTGTGCGTGACGGACAGCAGGTGCAGCACCACGGCAAAGCGGCCGCCGCGCGGCCCGCGCGCGCCCGCGTAGGTCGAGTAGTCCACGCCGCACAGGTCGATCAGCTGCTCGAAGCCGAGCGCAGGATCATCGCGCAGCTTCTGGCAGGATTCGAGGTACGCCCCAGGCGCCACCTCGACGGTGATCTCGCCGAGCCGCTCGGCCGGCGCGAAGCCCGCCTGCTGCAGGGTGTCGAACAGCCGTTGCAGCTTCGGTGTCATCGGGCGATCATCGACTGAGCGAGCATTAGCGAGCGATTGTGTTGGTCCTGCGGATCTTGTTCTGCAATTGCAGGATCCCGTACAGCAGCGCCTCCGCCGTCGGCGGGCAGCCCGGCACGTAGATGTCCACCGGCACGATGCGGTCGGCGCCGCGCACCACCGAGTAGGAGTAGTGGTAGTAGCCGCCGCCGTTGGCGCAGGAGCCCATC
>CBDDSA010000071.1:0-20095 GCA_965233185.1 uncultured bacterium | reverse complement strand
CCTCCGCTTGAAGAGAAGGATCTGACCCCGCACCTTGCCATGAGCTACGCGCCGGAGCCGGATCTTTTCATCCGCACCGGCGGCGAGCAGCGCATCAGCAACTTCCTGCTCTGGCAGCTCGCCTACACCGAGCTTTACTTCACCGAGACGCTCTGGCCGGATTTCGACGAGGCTGCGCTCGACCTCGCGATCGCCTCGTACCGCGCGCGCGAGCGGCGTTTCGGCCGCACCAGCGAGCAGCTGCTCGCGGCGAAGCGCGCCGAGGTCGCCTGAAAGGGCAGCTCGCGGCGCGGGTCGCGACGGCCGCGGTCCTGATCGTCGGCCTGCTGGCCGCGCTGTTTTTCCTGCCGCGCGCGGCGCTCGCCGGCGCTCTCGCGCTGCTGCTCGTGCTGGCGGCGCTGGAATGGGCCCGGCTGTGCCGCCTGGAGCGCGGCAGCGCCTGGGCTTTCGCCGTGATCCTGCCGCTCGTTTTCCTGGTCGCCGAAGGCATCGGCCTGCGCCACGCGCTGTTCATCCTCGCCGCGCTATGGTGGGTGGTGCTTGCCCCGCTGTGGATGTGGCGCGGCGTGCGGCCCGCGCAGCGCACCTGGCTGGGGGCGGCCGGCTTCGCGGTGCTGGTACCGGCGGGCCTGGCGATGCTGGCGCTGCGGCCGCTCGAAGTGCTGCTGGTGCTGGCGCTGGTGTGGATCGCCGATACCGCGGCGTATTTCGTCGGCCGGGCGTGGGGCCGGCGCAAGCTCGCGCCGGCGATCAGCCCCGGAAAGACCTGGGAAGGTGCGCTCGGCGGGCTGCTGGGCGCGCTCGCCTACGCTATCATCGGCGGGTTCTGGATTCAGGGAATTGCGTGGCCGCCGTTTCTTGCGGCGGCCGCATTGCTCGCCATGGTCAGCATCGCAGGAGATCTTTTCGAGTCGGCGGCCAAGCGCCAGGCGGGTGTCAAGGACAGCGGCAGCCTGCTGCCCGGCCACGGCGGGGTGCTCGACCGCATCGACAGCGCCACCGCCGCGCTGCCGCTCGCGGCGCTGCTCTGGCCGCTCATCAAGGCGGCGGCATGAACCTCGCCGTGCTGGGCGCCACCGGCTCCATCGGCGCGAGCACGCTCGACGTGGTCGCGGGCCATCCCGGGCGCTACCCGGTGTTCGCGCTGACCGCGCACGCTTCGGCCGACGCGCTGCTCGCGCTGTGCCTTATCCATCGACCGGCGTACGCGGTGCTCTCCGGCGTCTTGCCGAGCCCGGACCTGGAGCGGCGATTTCGGGAAGAAAGCCGCACCCGCCTGCTGTTCGGCGCCGCGGCGCTGGAGCGCATCGCAGCCGACCCGGGCTGCGACGCCGTGATGGCGGGCATCGTCGGCGCGGCCGGCCTGCCTTCCACGCTCGCGGCAGCGCGCGCCGGCAAGCGCGTGCTGCTCGCCAACAAGGAGGCGCTCGTCATGGCCGGCCCGCTGGTGATGCGCGCCGCGCGCGACTCGGGCGCGAAGCTGCTGCCGGTGGACAGCGAGCACAACGCCGTGTTCCAGTGCCTGTCGGACGTGAAGGCCGTGAGGCGCATCATGCTCACCGCCTCCGGCGGCCCGTTCCGCGCGCTGCCGCTCGACAAGCTCGGCGCGGTGACGCCCGAGCAGGCCTGCGCGCATCCCAACTGGGTGATGGGCCGCAAGATCTCGGTCGACTCGGCGACCATGATGAACAAGGGGCTGGAGGTGATCGAGGCGCGCTGGCTGTTCGAGATCGAGGCCGAGCGCATCGAGGTGCTGATCCACCCGCAGAGCATCGTGCACTCGCTGGTCGAGTACGTCGACGGCTCGGTCATCGCGCAGCTTTCCAACCCCGACATGCGCGTGCCCATCGCGCACGCGCTCGCCTTTCCGGAGCGCATCGCCTCGGGCGCGCGGCCGCTCGACCTCGCCGCCATGAGCCACCTGTCCTTCGAGCGCCCCGACCCCCAGCGCTTTGCCTGCCTGCCGCTCGCCTACGCCGCGCTGCGCGCCGGCGGCACCGCGCCCGCGGCGCTGAACGCCGCCAACGAGGTCGCCGTCGACGCCTTCCTCTCCGGCCGCCTGCCGTTCAGCGCCATCCCGGGCGTCATCGAAGCGACGATGAATAGCCTCGAGTTCACGCAGGGGGAAACCCTTGCCGAAATCCTGGAAATGGACCACCTCGCGAGGCGAAAAGCCGGCGAGCGCATCCGGCTCGCGCGTGCCGCATGAAAAACCATCCAACGCAAATCGGAGTCAGAGCCCGAATTCCCATTCGGGCTCTGACCCCGATTTCTGATCGATGAGCCTGCTTCACACCATCGTTGCCTTCATTGTCGCGCTCGGCGTGCTGATCGTGGTGCACGAGTACGGCCATTACCTGGTGGCACGCCTGTGCGGGGTGAAGGTGCTGCGCTTCTCGGTGGGCTTCGGCCGCCCGCTCGCGCTGTGGCGCAAGGGCGCCGACCAGACCGAGTGGGTGATCGCGGCGATTCCTTTCGGCGGCTACGTGAAGATGCTCGACGAGCGCGAGGGGCCGGTGGCGCCCGGCGAGGCGGGCCGGGCGTTCAACCGCCAGAGCGTCGGGCGGCGCTTCCTCATCGTGGTGGCGGGGCCGGTGTTCAATTTCCTGTTCGCCATCCTGGTGTACGCGGGGCTGTTCATGTACGGCCTGCCCGAGGCGCGTCCGGTGCTGGGCGAGCCGCCCGCGGGCAGCGTGGCCGCGGCCGCGGGCCTGCACGCGGGCGACACGGTGCGCGCGGTCGACGGCGCGCCGGTCGAGACCTGGCAGGAGCTGCGCTGGCGCGTGCTGCAGGCCGCGCTGCAGCAGCAGTCGCTGCGCGTGGAGACGGTGAACGAGCGCGGCCACATCGGCGAGGCCACGCTCGACCTGCGCGCCTACCCGACCGACGAAGTGGAAAGCGACGCGCTGGAGCGCATCGGCCTGCGTCTGCTGCGCCCGCGGCTGGAGCCCGTGATCGGCCACATCCAGTCCGGCCCGGCGCAGCGCGCCGGCCTCGAGGTGGGCGACCGGGTGGTGCACATCCGCGGCACGCCGATCGCCACCTGGGAGGAGTTCGTGCGCACCGTGCAGCAGAACCCGGGCACGCCGCTCGCCTTCGGCATCGAGCGCGACGGGAAGCGCTTCACCGTCGAGGTGACGCCGCAGGCGGAGCGCGCGGGCGGCCGGGAGATCGGCCGCGTCGGGATCGGCCCGCAGATCCCGCGCGCGCATACCGAGCGCATGCTGGTGCGCGTGCAGCACGGCCCGCTGGAGAGCGTCGGCCGGGCGATCGCCAAGACCTGGGACATCTCGGTGTTCAGCCTGAAGATGCTGGGACGCATGCTGATGGGCCAGATCTCCTGGAAGCACCTGTCGGGCCCGGTCACCATCGCCGACTTCGCCGGGCAGTCGGCCCAGATGGGCTGGATCTCCTACCTCACCTTCCTCGCGCTCATCAGCATCAGCCTGGGCGTGCTGAACCTGCTGCCGATCCCGCTGCTCGACGGCGGCCACCTCATGTTCTACGCCATCGAGGTGGTCAAGGGCAGGCCGGTCTCCGAGCGCGTGATGGAGCTCGGGCAGCGCGTGGGCCTCGCGCTGCTGCTGGTGGTGATGGCGTTCGCTTTCTATAACGACTTGAACCGTCTGCTCACTGGCTAGATGCTGCGCAAACGGTTGGTAGCCGCCGCGGTGCTGAGCCTCGCCCTGGCGTCCGCGGGGACGGCCGCGCAGGAGTTCGAGCCCTTCGTGGTGAAGGACATCCGCGTCGAGGGCCTGCAGCGCACCGAGGCGGGCACGGTCTTCAGCTATCTGCCGGTGCGGGTCGGCGAGACCATGAGCGCGGAGAAGGCGCAGCAGGCGCTGCGCGCGCTGTACGCCACCGGGTTCTTCTCCGACGTGCGCCTCGAGGTGGAAAACGGCGTGCTGGTGGTGTTCGTGCAGGAGCGCCCGGCGGTCGCCCAGGTCGACTTCTCGGGGATGAAGGAGTTCGAGCCCGAGGCGGTGCGCAAGGTGCTGCGCGAGCAGGGGCTCGCCGAGGGGCGCATCTTCGACCGCTCGGTGCTGGGCGCGGCCGAGCAGGAGCTCAAGCGCCAGTATCTCTCGCGCGGCCTGTACGCGGCCGAGGTGCAGACCACCGTGACGCCGCTCGAGCGCAACCGCGTGGGCATCAACATCGCGGTGAGCGAGGGCGAGGTGGCCAAGATCCGCGGCATCAACATCGTCGGCGCCGACGCGTTCCGGGAAAGCGACCTGCTCGACCTCTTCGTGCTGCGCACGCCCGGCTGGCTCACCTGGTACACCAAGCACGACCGCTACGCGCGCGACAAGCTGTCCGCCGACCTGGAGACGCTGCGCTCGCACTACCAGAACCGCGGCTACCTCGACTTCGCCATCGAATCGACGCAGGTGTCCATCACGCCCGACCGGCGCGACATCCACATCACGGTCAACATCAACGAAGGCGAGCGCTACACCGTGTCGCAGGTGCGGCTCACCGGCCAGCTGCTGCTGCCGCGCGAGGTGCTGGAGCCGCTGGTGCAGCTCAAGGCGGGCGACGTGTTCTCGCGCGAGAAGCTCGCCGCCAGCACCAAGGCGATCGCCGACCGGCTGGGCAACGAGGGCTATGCCTTCGCCAACGCCAACGCCATTCCGGAGGTGGACAAGGAAAAGCGCACCGTCGCCTTCAACGTGGCCATCGACCCCGGGCGGCGCGTCTACGTGCGGCGCATCGATGTCGCCGGCAACACCAAGACGCGCGACGAGGTGGTGCGGCGCGAGATGCGCCAGCTCGAGGGCGCCTATTACGATGCCTCCAAGATCCAGCTGTCGCGCCGGCGCATCGACCGCACCGGCTTTTTCAGCGAGGTCACGGTCGACACGCAGCCGGTGGAAGGCAGCCCCGACCAGATCGACCTCACCTACAGCGTCAAGGAGCGCGCCACCGGCTCGCTGCTGATCGGCCTGGGCTTCTCCAGCGTCGAGGAGATCGCGCTGTCGGCCTCGATCCGCCAGTCGAACGCCTTCGGCAGCGGCAAGTTCGTCTCGGCGAACATCAACAGCGGGCGCGTCAACACGGTGTACGCGCTCTCCTACCACGACCCGTACTACACGGTGGACGGCGTGAGCCGCGGCTTCGACGCGTACAAGCGCGAGACCGATGCCTCCAGTCTGTCGGTCGGCCCGTATTCGACCGACGCGCTGGGCGGCGGCGTCAAGTTCGGCTACCCGATCTCCGAGGTCACCTCGATCGACTTCGGCGTGACGCTCGAATCGGTGAAGCTCACCACCTTCAGCGACAGCCCGGCCGAGTACATCCGCTTCGTCGACGATTTCGGCAACCAGTACCGCTACGGCGCGCTGACCGGCGGCTGGCAGCGCGACACGCGCGACAGCGTGATCCTCACCACCGCGGGCAACTTCATGCGCGCGAGCACGGAATTCGCAAGCGGGGATCTCAAGTACTACCGGCTGAACTACCAGCACAGCTGGTTCTACCCGCTGTCGCGCGACTACACGCTCATGCTGCGCGGCGACCTCGGCTATGCCGGCGGCCTGGGCGGACGGCCGCTGCCGTTCTTCAAGGCCTTCTTCGTGGGCGGCCCGGACTCGGTGCGCGGCTACGAGGCATTTTCGCTCGGGCCGCGGGACGCCAACAACAACAGCGTCGGCGGCAGAACCAAGGTGGTGGGCTCCGCGGAGTTCCTGTTCCCCATGCCGGGCGCGGCGCGCGAGCAGTCGCTGCGCCTGGCCGCGTTCCTCGACGGCGGCCAGGTTTACGCGCAGGGCCAGAAGGTCGAGCTTGCCGAGCTGCGCTACTCCGCCGGCCTGGCGCTGTCGTGGCTGTCGCCTTTCGGACCGCTGCGCCTGTCGATCGGCCACCCGCTGAACCGAAAGCCCGGGGACGAGGTACAGAGGCTACAATTCACCTTCGGTACCGGGTTCTAAAGAAATACCTCCATGAGAACATTGCTTTTCGCCGCAGCCTTGGCCATTGCCGCCGCCCCCGCCTGGGCGCAGTCGGGCAAGCTGGGCTTCGTCAACACCGAGCGCATCCTGCGCGATGCCGCGCCGGCGCAGCGCGCGCAGAAGAAGATCGAGGCGGAATTCCGCAAGCGCGACCAGGAGCTCGCCAAGATTGCCGCCGAGCTCAAGCGCATGCAGGACGACCTGGACAAGAACTCCGTCACCATGAGCGACACCGAGCGGCGCACCAAGGAGCGCGAGTTCGGCGACCTGAACCGCGACTTCCAGCGCAAGCAGCGCGAGTTCCGCGAGGACCTGAACCAGCGCCGCAACGAGGAGCTGGCGCAGGTGGTGGCCGAGGCGAACCGCGTGATCCGGCAGATCGCGGAGCAGGAGAAGTTCGACATCATTTTCCAGGACGCCGTGTTCGCGAGCCCGCGCATCGACATCACCGACAAGGTGATCAAGGCGCTGGATTCAGGCAAGCCGCCGGCGAAGTGAAGCCATGCCGGGGGCGTTGACGCTCGCGGAAATCGCCCAGCGCCTCGGCGGCCGGGTGGCCGGCGACCCGGCGACCCGCGTGCGGCAGGTGGGCTCCCTCGAGCACGCGCAGCCCGGCGACATTACTTTCCTCTCCAGCGCCAAATTCAAGGCCCGCCTGGCCACCACGCGCGCCTCCGCCGTGATCCTGTCGCCGGAATTCGAGGCGCTCACGCCGCTGCCGCGCATCGTGTGCGAGGCGCCGTACCTGCATTTCGCCCGCGTGTCGCAGCTATTCAACCCGCTCACCCGGCAGGCGCCCGGCGTGCACCCCGGCGCCGTTCTGGGCGAAGGGGTGAAGCTGGGCGAGGGCGTATCGATCGGCGCCGGCTGCGTCGTAGGCGACGGCGTGTGGATCGGCGAGGGCACTTGCCTGTATCCCAGGGTTGTAATTTATGAAAAGTGCATCCTCGGGAAACGGGTCATCGTACATTCCGGCGCGGTGATCGGCGCGGACGGCTTCGGCATCGCGCGCGATGACCACGGCTGGGTCAAGATTCCGCAGATCGGCCGGGTGCGCATCGGCCACGACGTGGAGATCGGCGCCAACACCACCATCGACCGAGGCGCCATCGACGACACGCTGATCGAGGACGGGGTAAAGCTCGACAACCAGATCCAGATCGGGCACAACGTGCGCGTCGGCGCGCGCACCGCGATGGCCGGCTGCGTGGCCGTGGCGGGCAGCGCCGACATCGGCCGGGATTGCACCATCGGCGCCGCCTCGGTGATCCTGGGCCACCTGCAGCTCGTAGACGGCGTGCACGTTTCCGCGGGCACGGTAATCTCGCGCTCGGTGCGACGACCCGGCACGTATACCGGCATGTTCCCGTTCGACGACAACGCGTCCTGGGCGCGCAACACCGCGCTGGTGCGGCATCTCGCCGAGCTGGCCGACCGGGTGCGCGCGCTGGAGAAGGAGAAAAAGAAGTGAGGGAAATGGACATCCAGGAAGTCCTGAAGTACCTGCCGCAGCGCTACCCGGTGCTGATGATCGACCGCGTGAAGGAGTGCGAGCCCGGCAAGCGCATCGTCGCGCTTAAAAACGTCTCGGCCAACGAGCCGTACTTCCAGGGCCACTTTCCCGGCCGGCCCATCATGCCGGGCGTGCTGATCCTCGAGGCGATGGCGCAGGCCGCGGGGGTGCTGGTGTTCAGCGCCGGCGAGGGCGGCGCGGCCTCGGACAGCTCGGTGTACTACTACGTCGGCATCGACAACGCACGCTTCAAGAAGCCGGTGGTGCCGGGCGACCAGCTCGAGCTGGAGGTCACCCTGGAGCGCGCGCTGAAGGGCATCGGCAAGTTCTCCTGCGTCGCGCGGGTCGCCGGCGCGGTGGTCGCGCAGGCGGTCATCCTGTGCTCGGTTCGCCCCGTGGATCGATGAAGATCCACGCCACGGCGCTGGTGCACGCCGGCGCCCGGCTCGCCGCCGATGTCGAGATCGGGCCGTACTGCATCGTCGGCGAGAAGGTCGAGATCGGCGAGGGCACCTGGGTCGGCGCGCACGTGGTGCTGGATGGCCGGGTGCGCATCGGCCGGCGCAACCGCATCTTCCATTTCGCCTCCATCGGCGCGCCGCCGCAGGATAAGAAGTACGCGGGCGAGGACACCGCGGTGGAGATCGGCGACGACAACACCATCCGCGAATACGTCACCGTGAACCGCGGCACCGCGCTCGACGCCGGGGTCACGCGCGTGGGCAACGAGAACTGGATCATGGCCTACGTGCACTTCGCGCACGACTGCCAGATCGGCAGCAAGGCGATCTTCGCCAACGCCTGCCAGCTCGCCGGCCACGTCGTGGTGGGCGACTGGGCGATCTTCGGCGCCACCACCCTGGTGCACCAGTTCGTGCACGTCGGCGCGCACGCCTTCACCGGCATGGGAACCTACCTCGCGCAGGACCTGCCGCCGTACGTCATGGCGGCGGGCAACGTGGCGCGCCCCTACGGCATCAACAGCAAGGGGCTTTCGCGGCGCGGCTTTTCGGCGCAGGACGTGCAAGGGCTGAAGCGCGCCTACCGCACCCTGTACCGCAGCGGCCTTCCCCTCGAAGACGCGCGCCGCGAGCTTGAATCGCAGGCGGCCGCCTGCGCGCCGGTGGGCGCCTTCGTCGATTTCCTCCAGCGCAGCAAGCGCGGCATCATCCGATAGTGAGCGAATTCGTGCGCGTCGGCATGGTGGCCGGCGAAGCGTCGGGCGACCTGCTGGCCGCGCACCTCATCGCGGCGCTGAAGGCCCGCCGGCGCGGCATGCTGTTCGCGGGCATCGGCGGCCCGCGCATGATGAACGAGGGCTTCGAGTCGCTGTACCCGATGGAAAAGCTCTCGGTGCGCGGCTACGCCGAGGTGCTGCGCAACTATGCCGAGATCATGGGCATCCGCCGGCGCCTGGCGAAGACCCTGATCGACGAGCGCCCGGAGCTGTTCATCGGCGTGGACTCGGGCGACTTCAACCTCGGCCTGGAGCGGCGGCTGAAGGAAGCCGGCATTCCCGCCATCCACTACGTCAGCCCCTCGGTTTGGGCCTGGCGCGGCTGGCGGGTGAAGAAGATCGCCCGCTCGGTCACGCGCATCCTGGTGATGTTCCCGTTCGAGGCGCCGCTCTACGAGAAGGCCGGCGTGCCGGTGACCTATGTGGGCCATCCGCTCGCCGATGTCATCCCGCAGGAGCCGAAGAAGGAAGAGGCGCGCGCGGCGCTGCGCCTGCCCGCCCAGAAGCTCATCATCGCCATGCTGCCGGGCAGCCGGCGCTCGGAGCTGCACTACATGGCGAGCGCCTTCGTGCTCGCCGCCCACCGCTTCCGCCAGGAGATGCCCGAGGTGCATTTCGTGGTGCCCACCGTCACCCGCGCCACGCGCGACATGTTCGAGATCGCGGTGCACCAGCACCAGCGCAACGACCTGCCGCTCACCCTGCTGTTCGGCCACTCGCACGAGGCGCTCGCCGCCGCCGACATGGCGCTGGTGGCGAGCGGCACGGCGACGCTGGAGACCGCGCTTTTCAAGACCCCGATGGTGATCGCCTATCGCCAGTCGCCGATCACCTGGGCGCTGATGCGCTCCATGCTGTACCTGCCGTACATCGGCATGCCCAACATCCTGGCGGGCGAGCGCCTCGTCCCGGAGCTGCTGCAGGACGAGGCGAACCCCGGCGCGCTCGCCGCCGCGCTGCTCGCCCTGTGGCGCGACGCGGCCGCGCGCAAGCGCCAGATCGAGCGGTTTCACGACTTCCACCACCTGCTGCGGCAAAATACGGCCCAGAAAGCAGCCGACGCGGTCCTGGAGGTTCTTGAAAACAGTCGTTGACGGGGTGGGGGTGTGCGGGGTGGACGAGGCCGGGCGCGGACCGCTCGCCGGCCCGGTGTACGCGGCCGCCGTGATCCTCGACAAGAAGCGCCGCATCAACGGCCTGGCGGACTCCAAGGTGCTGCCCGCCGAGCGCCGCGAAGTGCTCGCCGCGCGCATCAAGGAGCGTGCGGTCGCCTGGGCGGTCGCCTCGGCCAGCGTCGAGGAGATCGACCGCATCAACATCTTCCACGCCTCCATGCTGGCCATGCGCCGCGCGGTGCAGCAGCTCGGCGTGCAGCCCGACGAGGCGTGGGTGGACGGCAACCATTTCCCCGACCTGGGATGCCGCGGCAAGGCGATCGTCGACGGCGATGCGCTGCACCCGGTCATCTCGGCCGCCTCCATCCTCGCCAAGACCGCGCGCGACGCCCAGATGCGCGCCCTGCACGAGCGCTACCCGCACTACGGCTTCGACCGGCACAAGGGCTACGCCACCTCGGATCACCTCGATGCCCTGGGCCGCCAGGGCCCCTGCGACATCCACCGCCGCAGCTTCTATGCCGTGGGCGTTTTCTTCCAGCGCGATCTCTTTGCCCAGAGCTGGGGCGCCATGGCCGAAACCCTGCGCATCCGCAGCTACCGCCTGTACTGCGAAGCGAAGAAGCTCGCCTCCGGCGCCTCGCGCCTCGCCGACTTCGACCAGCAGGTGCGCCGCCTGAAGCGCGAATACGCCGACGTGTTCGCGTCTCCCGACGCCGCTTCCCACCTGCAGCTGGTCGACACCCTTTTGCGCAGTACCCGCGCCGAGCTGCGTGCGGCTCATGCCAATAAACCGTAATGCGTACCGATCGGCCGTCGGGGTGGCGCTGGCGGCGGCATGCATCCTCGTCTGGCTGGGCCTCGGCGTGCGTGCTGTCGGTATCGTCGGCGCCATCATCGCGCCTGCCAGCTCGGGGATGGCGGCACATTACTGGCGATGGCGCTCGCGCAGGCGTGCGTCGCCGCGATTGCCGTGATCGCCGGGCTCGGTCTGCCGTGGAGCGGACCGGCGGAAATCCTGCTGCTAAATGCGTTTTTCGTCGCGATGTTTGCCGGATCGGCCTGGCTGTTTCGGCGCGCGGCGCGGGGCCGCTCCGGCTAACGCGGCGAGCAGCGCCCGGGCTTCCCGGGCCGGAGAAACGGCGGCGCGCTGCGCCCGCACCTGGTGCTTCAGGCGGCGATAGCAGACCGGATCGGAAGCGGCGCGGACGATGAGGCGCGCCAGCGCTTTTTCATTCTCCAGCGGAAAGTAGCCCGCGTAGCCGGGGCCGAGGAGGCCGACGTTGCCGGAGATGCGCGAGGCGAGCACCGGGACGCCGATGCGCAGCGCCTCGCACACCACGTTGGCGCCGCCTTCCATGCGTGAGCTGATGACCATGGCGTGGCTGGACGCGAGCCACTGGAGCGCGCGGCCGTGCGGCACCTCGCCCAGCCAGCGGTAGCGCGGGTCGCGCGCTTCTCGCGCCTGTTTTTCCAGCGCGGGATCCAGGGCCGCGCCCAGGTGGATGACCTCCACCGGGAGGTTGACATGCGAGAGCGCGGCGAGGGTGCGCATCGGGTCCTTCTCGGCGCGCAGGTGGCCGATGACGCAGAGCCTGAACTTGCCCTTCACCGGCGCGTGGCGCAGGCGCGTGGCCGAGCTCTGCACGACCACGGTGGTTTTCTTTCTGAGATTTCGAGGCAGTTCCTCGAGCGCCTTGGGCTGCAGCACGATCAGCCGGTCGGCGAGCTCCAGCGATTCGCGCGCCTCCGCGGACTCGTGGATGTCGCGGTACACGTCGGTGCCGGTCAGCGCCACCACCAGCAGCTTGTCGCTCGAGAAGGTCTTGATCGACGGATAGCTGCGCCGCGCGTGCAGCGCGAGCATGGCGTCGAAGCGCGAGTCGGGCGTCCATTGCACCGACACCTCGACGCGGTGGCCGGCGCGGCGCAGGAACGCCGCCCAGCGCAGGGCGGTGTGGCGGTTGCCGTTGCGCGTCCCGGGCCCGGCCGGCGTGACCAGCGAGATTCTCATTTAGACTCGGCCGCATGGCGGCGGACCTGATAGCGGAGCTTTCCGCGGCGCGCGAGCGCCTGCGGGGCGTGGCGGACGACCTGGCCGGCGAGCGCGAATTCGGGCCGAAGCTCGCCATCGTCAATCCGCCGCGCTGGGAAGTGGGGCATGTCGCGTGGTTCCAGGAGTATTGGTGTCTGCGCGGCGGCTCCGAGCAGCGCCCATCGATTCTGCCGAACGCGGACGCGCTCTACAACTCGGCCACCGTGCCGCACGAAACGCGCTGGGACCTGCCGCTGCCGTCGTTCGCCGAGACCCTGGCTTACCGCGAGGCGGTGAGCGAGCGCCTGAGGTCGAAGGTGGCGCAGGGCGATGCCGACCCGTATTTCGTGCGCCTGGCCGTGCGGCACGAGGAAATGCATGCCGAGGCGTTCCACTACATGCGCCAGACGCTCGGCTATCCGGCGCATGACGAGCGAGGGGTCGCCGGGGAGGCGGGCGACCGGTCGTATGCCGGAGGCGTGTTCCGCCTGGGCGCGAAGCCGGGCGAGGGCTTCGCGTTCGACAACGAGAAGTGGAGCCATCCGGTGGTGCTGGAGCCTTTTCGCATGGCGCGCCGCCCGGTGACGTACCGGGAATTCCTGGAGTTCGTCGAGGCGGGCGGCGATGCGCCGCTGTACTGCAAGGACGGCAAGGTGCGGCGCTTCGAGCGCTGGATCGACCTGCCGCTGGATGAGCCGGTGCGCCATGTCAGCTGGCAGCAGGCGATGGCCTATTGCCGCTTCGCCGGGCGGCGCCTGCCCACCGAGGCGGAGTGGGAATTCGCCTCTCCCGACCCTGCCGGCGTCTGGGAATGGACCGCCAGCACTTTCCTGCCTTATCCGGGCTTCGTACGCGACCCCTACAAGGAGTACTCGGAGCCGTGGTTCGGCACGCACAAGGTGCTGCGCGGCGCGAGCTTCGCCACCCCGCCCAGCGTGCGCACCCCGCACTTTCGCAATTTCTACACGCCCGATCGCGCCGACATCTTCGCTGGCTTGCGGACCTGCGCGGCGTGATCACCTCCAAGGACAATCCGCGCGTAAAGCGTTGGGTGAAGCTCGTGCAGGACGCGCGCGCGCGGCGCGAGGAGGGCCGGCTCATCATAGAAGGCCCGCATCTGGTGGCCGAGGCGTTGCAAGCGGGCCTCGAGCCGGTGGCCATGGTGGTCAGCGAGTCGGGGCTCGCCCGGGCGGACGTACAGCAGCTGCTGGGCAAGCGCGAGCCCGTGGTCCTGGGGGACCGCGTGTTCAAGGTGCTGTCCGACGCCGAAAGCCCCCAGGGCATCGCCGCCGAGATCGGTATACCGAGGATCGAGGGCAAAGGCGACTGCGTGTTCCTGGAAGGCGTCCAGGACCCCGCCAACGTCGGCGCCATCCTCCGCACCGCCGCCGCCTTCGGCGTCGGCGAGGTGATGCTGGACCGCGCCTGCGCGGATCCCTGGGCACCGAAGAGCTTGCGCGCGGGCATGGGCGGGCACTTCAAGCTGGCGATTCGGCAGGTGCTCCAGCTCGGCGAGGTAGTGGAGAGCTTCGCCGGGACAAGCTTGGGCACCGTGGTGTCCGGGGGAACGGCACTGCCGGCGGCACGGCTCGACGGCCGGCTGGGGTGGATCTTCGGCGGGGAAGGGCACGGGATAACCGACGATGTCGCCCGGCGGGCGACTATGCGGATCCGCATCCCGATGCAGGTGGGGACGGAATCGCTGAACGTTGCGGCGGCGGCCGCCGTGTGCCTGTACGAGGCGTTTAAGCGGAAGCAGGAATTCGGGCTCTGACCCCGATTTCGAATTCTTAACCCCCCGCTCGCGCAGCTCGCGACCCCCTTGTCAGGGGGTCAGTAGACCTGGCGGTGGATGCGCAGCTCGCGCAGGATGGTGGTGGCGATCTCTTCGATGGACTTGCTGGTGGAGTTGATGCTGCGGATGCCTTCGCGGCGCATGAGGCTTTCGGCCTCGGCCACCTCGTAGCGGCAATTGTCGAGGTCGGCGTACTTGCTGTTCGGGCGGCGCTCCTTGCGGATCTCGTGCAGCCGCTCCGGGGCGATGGTGAGGCCGTACAGGCGGGTTTTCTCCGCGCGCAGCGCCTCGGGCAGCTTGCCGCGATGGAAATCCTCTGGAATCAGGGGGTAATTCGCCGCCATGACGCCGAATTGCAGCGCCAGGTATAGGCTGGTCGGCGTCTTGCCGCTGCGCGAGACTCCGATCAGGATCACGTCGGCCTGCCCGAGCTCGCGATGCGAAGCCCCGTCGTCGTGCGCCATGGCGAAATTGATGGCTTCGATGCGCTGCTGGTATTCCTTCTTGTCCATGGCGCTGTGCGAGCGCCCGATGGTGTGGCTGGACTTCACGCCCAGCCCCGCTTCCAGCGGATCGATGAAGCTCTCGAAGAAGTCGATCACCAGCGCGTTGGCCCGCCGCAGCACTTCGCGCACGTCGCCGTTGACCAGGGTGGAGAACACGATCGGCTGGCCGTTGGTCTCGGCGGCGATGCGCGCGAGGCATTCCTCGGCCTTCTCGATGCTGTCGACGAAGGGCAGGGTGACCTGGTTGAACGCCACGCCCTCGAACTGGGTGAGCAGGCTGTGGCCGAGCATCTGGGCGGTGATCCCGGTGCCGTCGGAAACGAAAAAGACCGTGCGTCGCTGGCTCATGGGGTGAGGCGATAAAATACTATGGCAATGAGAGTCGCATGGCTTAAAGATCTCCGCCTGAAGGATCTGGATCAGGTGGGCGGCAAGAACGCCTCGCTGGGCGAGATGATCGGCAGCCTCGCGGCGGCCGGCATCCGCGTGCCCGGCGGTTTCGCCACCACCGCCGAGGCTTTCCGCGAGTTCCTCTCGGCCGACGGCCTGGACAAGCGCATCGAGGAGCGCCTGCGCGCGCTCGACGCCGCGGACGTCACGGCGCTCGCGGCCTGCGGCGCCGAAATCCGCGCCTGGATCGCGCAGGCCCCCTTTCCGCCCGCGCTAGAGAAGGACATACGCGAGCATTATCAGGAGCTTGAAAAGGGTAGCGGCGCCAAAGCGTCGTTCGCGGTGCGCTCCTCCGCGACCGCCGAAGACCTGCCGGAGGCCTCCTTCGCCGGCCAGCAGGAGACCTTTCTCAACATCAGCGGCATCGACAACGTGCTGGAGTCCATCCGCCACGTGTTCGCGTCGCTCTACAACGACCGGGCCATTTCCTACCGCGTGCACCAGGGCTTCGCCCATGGCGCGGTGGCGCTCTCGGCCGCGGTCCAGCAGATGGTGCGCAGCGATCTGGCGGCCAGCGGCGTGCTGTTCACGCTGGACACCGAATCGGGCTTTCGCGACGTGGTGTTCATCACCTCGGCCTACGGGCTGGGCGAGATGGTTGTGCAGGGCGCCGTGAACCCCGACGAGTTCTACGTCCACAAGCCCATGCTGGAGAAGGGCCGCCCGGCCATCGTGCGCCGCGCGCTCGGCTCCAAGCTGCAGAAAATGGTGTTCGGGAAGGCCGGCGCGGCCGGCAAGTCCACCCGGGTGGTGGACGTGCCGCAGGCCGAGGCCAACGCGTTTTCGCTGAAGGACAGCGAAGTGCTGCAGCTCGCGCGCTACGCCGTGGCCATCGAGCACCACTACGGCCGGCCGATGGACATCGAATGGGGCAAGGACGGTGCCGACGGCGAGATCTACGTGCTGCAGGCGCGCCCCGAGACGGTCAAGTCGCGCAAGCGCGACGTGGAAGAGCGCTTCGCGCTCAAGGGCAGCTCGAGGGTGCTGGTCACCGGGCGGGCCATCGGCCACAAGATCGGCAGCGGCACCGTGCGCCTGGTCCCCGACGCCTCCCAGATGGCGAAAGTCCAGGAGGGCGACATCCTGGTCACCGACATGACCGATCCGAACTGGGAGCCGGTGATGAAGGTCGCCGCGGCGATCGTCACCAACCGCGGCGGGCGCACCTGCCATGCGGCGATCATCGCCCGCGAGCTCGGCATCCCGGCGGTGGTCGGCTGCGGCGAGGCCACCCACCGGCTGAAGGACGGCCAGCAGGTCACCGTGTCGTGCGCCGAGGGCGACACCGGCAACGTCTACGAGGGGCTGATTCCCTTCGAGGTGTCGAGCCGCGAGCGCGGCGAAATGCCGCGCATCCCGGTCAAGATCACCATGAACGTCGGCAACCCGGAGCTCGCCTTCGAATTCGCCCAGCTGCCCGGCGCCGGCGTCGGCCTCGCGCGCCTGGAGTTCATCATCAACAACGAAATCGGCGTGCACCCGCGCGCCTGCCTGGAGCCGGGCGAGCTGCCTGCGGCGCTGAAGAAGAAGGTGGAGGAGAAAACCCGCGGCTACGCCAGCCCGAAGGAGTTCTTCCGCGAGAAGATGGTGGAGGGCGTGGCCACCATCGCCGCCGCCTTCTGGCCACGGCAGGTGATCGTGCGCCTGTCCGACTTCAAGTCGAACGAGTACCGCAAGCTTTTGGGCGGCGAGCTCTACGAGCCGGAGGAGGAGAACCCCATGCTGGGTTTTCGCGGCGCCTCGCGCTACATCGCCCAGAGCTTCCGCGAATGCTTCGAGCTCGAGTGCGAGGCGATGCGCAAGGTGCGCGACGAGCTCGGCCTCACCAACGTGGAGCTCATGATTCCGTTCGTGCGCACCGTAAGCGAGGCGCGCGCGGTGATGACGCTGCTGGAGGAAAACGGCCTGCAGCGCGGCAAGAACGGGCTGAAGGTCGTCATGATGTGCGAGCTGCCCTCGAACGCCATCCTCGCCGAGGAGTTCCTCGAGCATTTCGACGGCTTTTCCATCGGCTCGAACGACCTCACCCAGCTCACCCTGGGCCTGGACCGCGATTCCGGCCTGGTGGCCGAGGGGTTCGACGAGCGCGACCCGGCAGTCAAGGTGCTCCTGGGCATGGCGATCCGCGCGTGCCGCAAGCACGGCAAGTACGTCGGCATCTGCGGGCAGGGGCCCTCGGACCATCCCGACCTCGCGCGCTGGCTGATGGAGCAGGGCATCGAGAGCATGTCCCTCAATCCCGATACGGTGGTGTCGACGTGGCTGTCTCTCGCCGAGGCACCTCCATCGGGAAAGAAATCAGCGGCTGCGTAGCAGTCGTTGCTTTTCGCGGTTCCACTCCTTTTCCTTCTCGGTAGCGCGCTTGTCGTGCTTCAGCTTGCCGCGTCCGAGCCCGACCTCGAGCTTGATGCGCCCCTTGGCGAAGTGCAGGTTGAGCGGCACCAGCGTGTAGCCGCGCTGCTCGACCTTGCCGATGAGCCGGCGGATCTCCTCCGCATGCAGCAGGAGCTTGCGGGTGCGCGTCGGGTCCGGGGTGACATGGGTGGAGGCCGTGGGCAGCGGGCTGATGTGCGCGCCGATGAGGTAGAGCTCCTCGCCGCGCACCATGACATACCCCTCGCCGATGTTGGCGCGCCCGCCCCGGATCGCCTTCACCTCCCAGCCTTCCAGGGCGATGCCCGCCTCGTAGCGCTCTTCGATGAAATAATCATGGAACGCCTTGCGGTTCTCGACAATGGACATCGCGACCGATTCTAGTTCATGAAGCGCATTACCCGTTCGGCGATCGTGGAGCACCGGGCGGAGGAGATGTACGCGCTGGTGGACGACATCGAGTCGTACCCGCGCTTCCTGCCCTGGTGCGTGGCGGCGCGGGTCGAGGGGCGCACGGCGCACAGCGTGCGGGCGACGCTCACCATCGGCCTGCGGGGCCTGCGCACCTCGTTCACCACGCACAACGAGAACCGGGTCGGGGAGGCGATCGACATGCGCCTGGTGCAGGGCCCGTTCCGCAGCTTCGCCGCGGCGTGGCGCTTCAAGCCGCTGTCGGAGGAGGCGTGCCGCATCGAGTTCTCGCTGGAGTACGAGCTGGCGGGGCCGCTCGCCCGGATGCTCGCGCCGCTATTCGACCGCATCGCCGACACCATGGTGGACGCCTTCATGCGCCGCGCGGCCGAAGTCTATGGCGCTCAGGGTTGAGGTCGTCTACGCGCTGCCGGAGGGCGAGGACGCGTGCTTCGTGCAGCTGGCGGCGGGAAGCACCGCGCTGGAGGCCGTGCGCGCCTCGGGCATCTTGGAGCGCCATGCGCTCGAACCGCGCGACCTGAAGCTCGGAATCTACGGCAAGCCGGTGGCGGCGCACGCGCCGCTCGCCGAAGGCGACCGGGTGGAGATCTACCGGCCGCTCGCCCTGGACCCGAAAGAAGCGCGCCGGCGACGCGTGCTCAGGAAGCGTTGAGGGAAGCGTTGAGCCTCAGGTGCACCAGTCCTGGACCGCCTGGCGCGCCTTGGCGGTTTCCTGGGCGATCTGCGCATCCTCGAGGAAGTAGCGCTCGCCCTGGGCATTGGTGCGGGCGATGCGCTGGCCGCTTTCCATGGTGCGCAGCTGGTTCTGCGCCACCACGCAGTTCTGCTTGCGCGCCGCGACCTCTTCGGCGGCCTTCGCCTGCTTCTGCCGCTGCTGCTCGGCCTCGTCGCGCCGCTTGCGGAACTCGGCCTCCTGCTCGGCCGCCGTGAGCGGCTGCTTTTTCGTCTCGTCCTTCGCCTGGTCCTTGGCCTCGTCCTTCGGCTCCTCGCTCGCCGGCGGCGCCGCGCGCCCCGACGGCGTCCTGAGCGGCGTGGCGCTCGCCCCGGGCGGCGGCATGTCGCCGTATTGCACGCGGCCGTTCTTGTCCACCCACTTGTAGGGCTGTGCCGATGCGCCCGCCGCGGCGAGCAGCAGCATGGCCAGCACGAGGGTTGTTTTCATGCGCTGACACTAGCGGCTTTCCCGGAGAGCGTCAAACCGCTCGCGTATAATGCCGCTTTGCGTGAAAGATTTCTCATGCGGGTGATCCAGAAGGCGCTCACCTTCGACGATGTCCTCCTCCTTCCCGCCCACTCGCGCGTCCTGCCCCGCGAAGTTTCGCTGAAGACCCGCCTCACCCGCAAGCTCGAGCTCAACATGCCGCTCGTCTCCGCCGCCATGGATACGGTCACCGAGGCGCGCCTGGCGATTGCCATGGCCCAGGAAGGCGGCATCGGCATCGTGCATAAGAACCTCACGCCCGCGGCGCAGGCCGCCGAGGTGGCGAAGGTGAAGCGCTTCGAGTCCGGGGTGCTGCGCGACCCGATGACCGTCACGCCCGAGATGACGGTGCGCGAGGTGAAGGCGCTGCAGCAGGAGCACCGCATCTCCGGCTTCCCGGTGCTGAAGGCAGGCAAGGTGGTGGGCATCGTCACCAACCGCGACCTGCGCTTCGAGACCAACCTGGACCAGCCGGTGAAGGCGGTCATGACGCCGCAGCGCAAGCTCATCACGGTGCGCGAGGGCGCGAGCCGCGACGAGGCCAAGGCGCTCATGCACCAGCACCGGCTGGAGCGCGTGCTGGTGATCGACGAGGAGTTCCGGCTGAAGGGGCTGGTGACGGTCAAGGACATCACCAAGGAAACCGAGCATCCGAACGCGTGCAAGGATGCCCACGGCAAGCTGCGCGTCGGGGCTGCGGTGGGGGTGGGCGAAGGCACCGAGGAGCGCGTCGCCGCGCTGGTCGAGGCCGGCGTCGACGTGGTGGTGGTGGATACCGCGCACGGCCACGCGCAGGGCGTGCTGGATCGCGTGAAGTGGGTCAAGAGCAATTTCAAAGTCGAGGTGGTCGGCGGCAACGTGGGCACGGCCGACGGCGCGCGTGCGCTGGTGGACCATGGCGCCGACGGCGTGAAGGTCGGCATCGGCCCGGGCTCGATCTGCACCACGCGCATCGTCGCCGGCGTCGGCGTGCCGCAGATCACTGCCATCCAGAACGTCGCCGAAGCGCTCGCCAAGTCGGGCGTGCCGCTCATTGCCGACGGCGGCATCCGCTACTCGGGCGACGTGGCCAAGGCGCTGGCCGCCGGCGCGCACGCGGTGATGCTCGGGTCGCTTTTCGCCGGCACCGAGGAGTCCCCGGGCGAGATCGAGCTCTACCAGGGACGCTCGTACAAGGCCTACCGCGGCATGGGGTCGCTCGGCGCGATGCAGAAAGGCGCGGCCGACCGCTATTTCCAGGACGCGGAAATGAACGTGGACAAGCTCGTGCCCGAAGGCGTCGAGGGCAGGGTGCCGTACAAGGGCAGCGCGGTCTGGGTGATGCAGCAGCTGATCGGCGGGGTGCGCGCGAGCATGGGCTACACGGGCTGCGCCACGGTGGAGGAGCTGCGCACGCGCACCCAGTTCGTGGAGATCACCGCCGCCGGCATCCGCGAGTCGCACGTGCATGACGTGCAGATCGTGAAGGAAGCGCCGAACTACCGGGTGGA
>CBDDSA010000070.1:0-20762 GCA_965233185.1 uncultured bacterium | reverse complement strand
TCCATCCCGGAGGCGACGCAGCTCGTGCTGCAGGCGGCGCTCATGGGCAAGGGCGGCGAGATCTACGTGCTCGACATGGGCGAGCCGGTGAAGATCGCCGAGCTCGCGCGCGAGCTCATCCGCCTTTCCGGCTATGCGGAGACCGATATCCGCATCGAGTACACGGGCCTGCGGCCCGGCGAGAAGCTCTACGAGGAGCCGCTGGCCGACGCCGAGACCACGCTGCCCACGCCGCACCCCAAGCTGCGCATCGCCCGCGTGCGCGCCGAGGGCAGTCCCTCGGTGGAGGCGATTCTCGGCTGGCTCGATGCGCCGGCGGACATCCGGCCCGAGGCGGTGCGCGCGAAGCTGCGCGAATGGGTGCCGGAATACACCCCGGGCGCTTGACGCCTCAGCCGTTCAGGCGCGGGAAGCGGTACCAGTGGCTGGCGGTGCCGGCGATGGGCACCACGGCGAAGATCGCGCCGTAGGTGGATTCCTTGACGTGCGCGACCAGCTTCCCCTGGGCGAGGTTGAACTCGATCGTCACGTCCTCGCGGCCGGCGACCACGTCGGCGGCCACCCAGCGCTTGCTGCGCACGATGAGCGTGCCGTTCTTGCACCTGAACTCGCCTTCCCGCGTGGTGAGGGTGCGCGTGAAGAGCGGCTTCGATTCGTCCCACGCCGTCACCTGGAGCAAGCCTTCCGCGGGCAACTCGAGCACCACGCGGCGGGCTTCCTTCCAGGCGCTGTGATGGCCGAACAGGCCGTAGGTCAGCGAGGGGTCGCCGGGACCGGCGGATTCGCCGCGGTCGGCATAGCTGCCGGCAAAGCGCGCGCAATCTGTCGCCGCGGGCTGCGGCAGCGGATCCCAGGCCGGCGGGTATTGCTCCTCCGTAACCGCGCAGCCTGCGAGGCACATCGCCATGAGGACGCCGAAGCGCATGGATTCATTGTGCGCCCGCGCCTGTTACGTAAACCCGTAATAGTTCCTGAACCACCGGGCGAAACGCGCCAGGCCGTCCGCCAGTGGCGTGGATGGTACAAACCCGACCGCTTGTTGCAGCGCACGAGTGTCCGCGTAGGTCGCCTTTACATCGCCGGGCTGCATCGGCCGCATTTCGAGTGTGGCTTTTTTCCCCAGCGCGCGCTCCAGCGCGCCGATGTAGTCAAGCAGCGACACGGGCTGGTGGTTGCCGATGTTGTAGACCGCGTAGCGCGCCGGCCGGTCGAGCACGCGCAGCGTTCCCTCCACCACGTCGTCGACATAGGTGAAGTCGCGCTGCATGTCGCCGTGGTTGAACACCTGGATCGCGCGGCCTTCCATGATCGCCCTGGAGAACAGCATCGGCGACATGTCAGGCCGGCCCCACGGCCCGTACACCGTGAAAAAGCGCAGTCCGGTCACCGGCAGCCCATAGAGGTGGCTATAGACATGCGCCATCAGCTCGTTCGATTTCTTGGTCGCGGCGTACAGGCTGACCGGGTGGTCGACGTTGTCGCTTTCGGACCAAGGGAGCTTCGTATTGCTGCCGTACACGCTGGAGCTCGAGGCGAAGACCAGGTGCTTCGGCGGATGGCGCCGGCAGCACTCCAGCAGGTTGGCGAATCCGACCAGGTTCGCCTGCACGTAGCTCGCCGGGTTCTCCAGCGAGTACCTCACCCCCGCCTGCGCCGCCAGGTGCAGCACCGCTTCCGGCTTTTCATCCTCAAAGATCTTTTCCAGGGCAGGTGCGTCGGCGATATCGGATCGGTAAACCTTCGCAGTCAACTGCTTCAGCCGGTCCTTCTTGAGCTCGACCGAGTAATAGGGCGACAGGTTGTCGATGCCCACGACCTCGTCGCCGCGCGCGAGCAGGCGCTGCGCGCAATGCATGCCGATGAAGCCGGCGACCCCGGTAACCAGAACTTTCAGGGGACAGACCCCTGGGGGTCTGTCCCCATTAGCTGTCCTCGGCGCGGCGCATTTCGATGAGCTTGGCGTGCTTCATGTAGCTGTTCATGCAGCCGATGGAGACGTGCACCAGGCCGGGCACGCCGTCGAGGAAGCCCAGGCGCAGGAGGTAGAACTTGAGAAAGCGCACCACGGGCGAGAGGAGCATGTGCGCCGCGCTCGTGCCGCGGCCGGACTCGTAGGAGGCGCGGGCGGCAAGGGTGGTGTAGAGGTTCTGCCGCGCGATGTAGGCGGCGAGGTCTTCGTGCGCGTCGCGCAAGAGGTCGCCCTCCAGCGTGCCGGGGGTGAGCGCGAAGAGCACCTTCTCGTAGACCATGTCGTCGCTCCAGCGTGCGCTCAGGCGGTGGAACAGGCGCGGGCTCCAGTCGGGGTAGCCCTCGCCGTGCGACAGCCATGCGCCGAGGAAGCGATTGCGCCGCGCCATGCGGTAGACCTTCGAGGCGGGCGCGGCGAGCGCGCGCTGGATGCTCGCGGCGAGCGGCGGCGAGACCTGCTCCTCGGGCTCGAGGCACAGCACCCAGTCGTGCTTTGCCTGCTCCACCGCGTACTGTTTCTGGCGCCCGCAGCCGAGCCATTCCTTCTGCACCACGCGCGCGCCGCGGCGCGCGGCGATCTCCGCGGTGGCGTCGCTGCTCGCCGAATCCACGATTACGATCTCGTCCGCGAAAGCGATGCTGTCGAGGCAGGCTTCGAGGACGCGGGCGGCATTGCGCGTGATGAGGACGGCCGAGAGCGGCGCCCGTGGCGCGGCGGTCAATTCGTTATCCCGTAGAATCGGCGTGCCTTATTCTAACCATGCCGCGCATCCTCTTCGTCAAGACATCCTCGCTCGGCGACGTGGTGCACCATTGTCCCGCGGTGAGCGATGCGGCGCGCGCGCGCCCGACGGCGCAGATCGACTGGGTGGTGGAGGAGCCCTTCGCCGGCATCGCGGCGATGCACCCGGCGGTGCGGCGTGTGATCCCGGTGGCCGTGCGTCGCTGGCGCCGCACGCCGTGGCGCCCGGCGGTCTGGGCCGAGGTGGGGGAGTTCCGGCGCGCCCTGCGCGGCGAGCGCTACGACACGGTGATCGACACGCAGTCGCTCGTGAAAAGCGCGCTGGTGGCGCGCCTTGCCTCCGGCATCACGCACGGCATGGACCGCTCGAGCGCCCGCGAGCCGCTCGCCGCGCGCTTCTACGAGGTGACGCACGCGGTGCCGCGCGGCCTGCACGCCGTGGAGCGCAACCGCCGGCTCACCGCGAGCGCCCTCGGCTACACCCTGCCGGAAGCCATCGACTACGGGCTGCAGGACAACGGCAGGCCGCCCGCCGAAATCAACGGCGTCTACGCGGTGCTGCTCACCATGACGAGCCGCGCCGACAAGCTGTGGCCCGAGGTGCGCTGGGTGGACCTCGGACGCGCGCTCGCCCTGCCGGTGGTGCTGCCCTGGGGCAGCGACGAGGAGCGCGAGCGCGCCGGGCGCATCGGCCGCGCCATCGGCGCGCAGTCCATCGTCCCCCGCCGCCTGTCGCTCGGGGAGCTCGGCAGCGTGTTCGTGCATGCGCGCGCCGTGGTCGGCCTGGACACCGGCCTCACCCATGTCGCCGCGGCGCTCGGCGCGCCGACCGTCGGCATCTACTGCGGCTCCGACCCGGCGCTGACCGGCCTCTACGGCGGCGCGCGGGCGCGCAACGTGGGCGCGGCGGGCCGCCCGCCGGAGGTGTCCGAGGTGCTGCAAAGCCTCGCGTGAGGACCGTGTATACGTCGATCCTGCGACTCGCGCTGCCGCTCGTGCTGGCGCGGCTGTGGTGGCGCGGGCGGCGCGAGCCGGGATACCGCGACGCGATCGAGGAACGGTTCGGCTTCTACGACGCCGAGGCACGGCCCAAGATGGTCTGGATCCACGCCGTTTCGGTGGGCGAGGTGCGCGCCGCGGCGCCGCTGGTGCGTGCCTTGCAGGAGATGCTCCCCGACCACGGCGTGCTGGTCACCTGCACCACGGCCGCCGGGCGCGACACGCTCAAGCAGCTCTATGGCCAGACGGTGCTGTGCGCCTACCTGCCCTACGACTTCCCGCGCCCCGTGCAGCGCTTCCTCGAGCATTTCCGGCCGCGCCTCGGGGTGCTCATGGAAACCGAGCTGTGGCCCAACCTGCTCGCGCGCTGCGTCGAGAACGGCGTGCCGGTGCTGCTCGCCAATGCGCGCATGTCGGAGAAATCGGCGCGCGGGTACCGGCGTTTTCGCGCCCTGACCGGCCCCGTGCTTGCCAGCCTCGCGGCCGCCTGCGCGCAAAGCGCCGAGGACGCAACCCGGCTGCGCGCGCTGGGCGCACGGGAGGTTGAAGTGACCGGCAACCTGAAGTTCGACGTGCAGCCCGACGCTGGCCAGCTCGCGGCCGGGCGCGCCTGGCGCGTGGCGCTCGGCCGGCCGGTGCTGCTCCTCGCCAGCACGCGCCACGGCGAAGAGGCGATGCTCCTCAAGGAAATCCCGAAGGGCGCCGACGCCCTGATCGTCATCGTGCCGCGCCACCCGCAGCGCTTCGACGAAGTGGCGCGCCTTGCCGACGCGCGCCGCAGCCGAGAGGCACTGCCCTCGCCGCAGCAGCGCATCTACCTGGGCGACACCATGGGCGAGATGGCCTTCTATTACGCCGCCTGCGATGTGGCGCTGATCGGCGGCTCCTTCATGCCGCTGGGCGGCCAGAATCTCATCGAGGCGCTCGCCGCCGGCGCCCCCGTGGTGCTGGGGCCGAGCATGTTCAACTTCGCCGAAGCCACGCGCCTTGCGCTCGCCGCCGGGGCGGCGGTGCAGGCGAACGACGCCGCGGGGGCCGTGCGAGAGGCCCTAGAATTGCTCGCCGATGCCCGGCGGCGCGCGCAGATGGCGCAAGCGGGGCGCGAGCTATGCGCGTCGCATCGCGGCGCCACCGAACGACACCTGGCGGTGTGCCGCCGGCTCATCGAGGGGCGATGATTTTCTTTCTCAGCCGCGAATTGCAGGACGCGCTCGCGCCGCGGCGCAGCTTCGACGAAGTGATGGCGCTGGAGGGCCCGCCGATCCGCGCGAAGGAAGGCCGGCGCACCTTCCGCCTGGAGCTCGGCGGGCGCGGCTACTACTTCAAGATCCACAGCGGCATCGGCTGGGGCGAGATTTTCAAGGACCTCGCCAGCCTGCGCGCGCCCACCGTCAGCGCCCTGGCCGAGAAGCGCGCCATCGAGGCCGTGACCCGCCTGGGCATCCCCACCATGAAGCTCGCCGGCTACGGCGAGCGCGGGCGCAATCCGGCGCGGCTGCAGTCCTTCATCGTCACCGAGGAGATCGGCGATACCGTGACGCTGGAGGACCTGTGCGCCGAGTGGCCGCGCCGGCCGCCCGGCTTCGCGCAGAAGCAGCGGCTGCTGCGCACCGTGGCCGACATCGCCCGCCGGCTGCACGAGAACGGCATCAACCACCGCGACTTCTACCTGAACCACTTCCGCCTGCAGGGCGAGCGGCTGTTCCTGATGGACCTGCACCGGGCGCAGCTGCGCCCGGCCATCCCGCGGCGCTGGCGCGTCAAGGACATCGGCGCGCTGTATTTCTCGGCGGCGGACATCGGCCTCACGCGCCGCGACCTGCTGCGCTTCGCGCGCCTGTACTCGGGCAAATCCCTGAGGGAAACCCTGCGCGACGACGCCGCGTTCTGGCGCGCGGTGGCGCGGCGCGCCGGCCGCTTCTACCGGCGCGAGTGGAAGCGGCCCATGACCTCGCCCAGCACGCGCTCCACGCTCACGTCCTCCAGGCACTCGCTGTAGCCGGAGTTGCCGCAGCCGTGCTTCATGCACGGCAGGCATTCGCGCGAGCCGGAGGAAAGCACCGTGGCGTGGGCGCCCTTGGGCGCCCAGATCGCCTGGTTGGACGGCCCGAACAGCGCCACGAGCGGCGTGCCCGCGGCTGCCGCCATGTGCATCGGCACCGAATCCACCCCCAGGAAGCAGCCGGCCTGCCGGATGAGCTCCCCCAATTCCGGCAGCGTGAGTCTGCCGGTGAGATCCACCACCTGGCTTTTCAGATGCTTCCGGATTTCCTCGATGAAGCTGCGCTCTGTCTCGCTGGGCGCGGCCGTGAGCACCATTCTCAATCCCTGGTTTCCAAGTTGATCCATGACGGCGGCGTACCGTTCCGGCATCCAGCACTTGTAGATCCAGCGCGAGGTCGGGTGCACCAGCACGAACCCACCGGGCTGCAGGCCGTGCTCGGCGAGCAGCGCGGCGACGCGGCCGGCGGCCTGCGGCGCCGCGGGGAGGCTCGCGCGCTTGTCGGCGCGCTCGACCGGGCAGCCGATGCGCCGCAGCGAATCCAGGTGGCTCTCGATCTTGTCGCGCGGCACGGGGACCGCGTAGTGGTGGGTGAAGCTCTCCCGCCACAGGCGCGAGCGGCGGCGCGGATACTCGCCCACCACGGCGTGGCGCACCGGCAGCAGGCGCGCAAGCCAGGCGCAGCGCCACTGCTCGGTCAGGCAGATGATGAGATCGTGGCGCCGCCGGCGGATCTGGCGGAACAGGCGCCATTCCATGCGCAATTTCGTGAAAAGCCCGCGCCAGCCGCGGTCCACCACGAATAGCTGGTCCACGGCCGGATGCCCGTCGAGCATGCTGCGCGTCTCGGCGTACACCAGCGCGTCCACCTCCAGGTGCGCAAAGCGGCGCTTCAGCGTGGCGAGCACCGGGGTGGCGAGCAGCACATCGCCGTGGTGGCGCAGCTTCACCACCAGCACGCGCTGCAGGCTCTGGAAGTCGACTGCGTCGGCCGGCAGGAACCCCTTACTGGGGCGCGAGGGCACGGTTGACCTCTTCGAGGTCCTCTTCGCGCAGGCTGCCGGCGGCCGCCTTCAGGCGCAGCTGGTTGGTGATGGTGTTGTAGCGCGCCACCGCAAGGTCGCGCCGCGTGGAGAAAAGCTGCTGCTGGGCGTTGAGGACGTCGATGTTGATGCGCACGCCCACCTCGTAGCCGAGCCGGTTGGACTCCAGCGCGCTCTGCGAGGACACCAGCGCCTGCTCCAGCGCGCCGATCTGCGAGATGCCGTTGATCACCGTGAGGTAGGTCTGGCGCGTGGTGAGCGCGGCGGTGCGCCTGGCGTCCTCCAGCTCCTCCCGCGAGCGCAGCGACAAGGCGGCCGTCTCGCGCTCGCGCGAGTTGAGCGCCCCGCCCTGGAACAGGGGCAGGGCGAGCTGCAGGCCGATGGTGGTGCTGTTCACGTCCGAGCCCACCGAGGAGACGGTGGAGGCGCTCTGGCCGGTGTCGCCGTGGGTCGCCACCACGTCGAGCGTGGGCAGGTGGGCGGCGCTCGCGCGGCGCGCCTCGAGCGCGGCCACCTGGGTCGCCGCTTCCTGCGCCTGCACCGGGTAGCTCTGCTTCTCCGCGATCTCGACCCAGCTTTCCATGTTGTTCGGGTTGGGCGGCGCAAGCCGCACGTCGGTGCGCAGCGGCTCGAGCTTCTCGTACTGCTTGCCGGTGATCAGGGTCAGCGCCTGGCGCCGGTTCTCGAGGTCGTTCAGCGCGGCGATCTCCTGCGCGGCGATGAGGTCGAAGCGCGCCTGGGCTTCGTGCGTGTCGGTGATGGTGGCGGTGCCCACCTCGAAATTGCGCTTGGCCTGCGCCAGCTGCTCGGAGATGGCGGCCTTCTGCGCGCGCACCAGCCCCAGGGTGTCCTGCGCCGCCAGCACGTCGAAATAGGCCTGCGCGGTGCGGATGATGAGGTCCTGCCCGGCCTGGCCGAAGGCGGCCTCGGCCTGCGCCACCTGGAACTCCGCCTGCCGGTACTGCAGCGAGTTCTGCGGCCGGTACAGCGGCTGCGCCAGCGTGAGGGTGTAGCCGGTGGAGCTCGGCCGGCGCTCGAAGTCCGGCACGATGGCCGGGTTGCGCGACTCCGACTCGATGCGCGAGCGCGTGGCGTTGGCCGACAGGTTCAGCGTCGGAAACAGCAGGGCGCGTCCCTGCGGCAGGCGCTCGCGGCCGGCTTCGAGCGCGTGGCGCGCCGCTGCGTAGACCGCGTCATAGCGCTGCGCGTCCCTGTAGACCTGCAGCAAATCTTCCCCCAACACAGGGAAAGGAAGGAAGGCCAATACCGCCAAAATCGGGGTCAGAGCCCGATTAGTAAGTCGGGACCGACGGGTCGACCGTCCGGGACCACGCATCGATGCCCCCCAAGAGGTTATGCACGCGCTTGAAGCCCTGCCGCTCGAGGAACATCGCCACCTGCATGCTGCGTCCCCCGTGGTGGCAGATCGCCACCACTTCCTTGTCCTCGCCGATCTCGGCCACCCGCGCCGGCAGCTCGCGCATCGGCACCAGCCGCGAGCCCTCGATGCGGGCTTTTTCGTACTCCCACGGCTCGCGCACGTCGAGCAGCAGCGGCTTGTCGCGGCGCGGGTCATCCAGCCAGGTGCGCAGCTCGGTCGGGTTGATCTGCTGCATCAGAAGCGAAAGCGCGGCGGGTGCTCGGCGTTGGCGAGCGGCGCAATGACGGTTTCGAAGAGATCGGCGGTGCGCCATGCGCCGGGCGCGCTGCAATTCACCAGGCGCGCGCGCATCGCCGGCGCCTCGCCCACCACCGCGAACAGGCGCCCGCCGGGCGCGAGCTGGTCGAGGAAGGTGCGCGGCAGCAAGGGGGTCGAGCCGGTGAGCACGATGGCGTCGTAGGGCGCGTGGCTCGGCCAGCCGCGTGCGGCGTCGCCGATCTCCAGCGTCACGTTGTCCACGCCGTGGCGCTCCAGGTTGGCGCGGCCGAAGGCGGCAAGCTGCGGCTTGATCTCGACCGAGATCACCCTTCCGGCGCGGTGCGCCAGGAGCGCGGTCAGGTAGCCGCTGCCGGTGCCCACCTCCAGCGCCTTGTCGGATTTCTTCAGCATCAATTCCTGCAGGATGCGCGCCTCGAGCTTGGGCTGCCACATGCGCTCGCCTTCGCCGATGGGAAGCTCGAGGTCCGAGAACGCGAGCGCCCGGTGCTCCGGGTGCACGAACTCCTCGCGCGGCACCACGTAGAGCAGGTCGAGCACGTCCTGATCCAGCACCTCCCAGGTGCGGATCTGCTGCTCGACCATGTTGGTACGCGCCTGCTCGAGGTTCATCGGCGAAGGATTTTACCCTGTACCAAGCAGCGTAGAGGGCCGCCTTCGCGGGGGCGACTGATCAAGACGTTCCTCAGCTGGGCGGCGGTGCGGAATAAACGTGGTCTGTCCCCGATTTGCGCTTGCGCTTGGCCCAGGCGGCGAGGTCGTCGAGGTAGGTGTAGATGACCGGCACCACGATGAGGGTGAGCAGGCCCGAGGTCAGCACGCCGCCGATCACGGCCTGGCCCATGGGGGCGCGCTGCTCGCCGCCTTCGCCCAGGCCGAGCGACAGGGGCAGCATGCCGAAGACGATGGCGAGGGTGGTCATGACGATGGGCCGCAGCCGCACGCGGCCGGCAGCGAGGGCGGCGTCGCGGCGCGCCAGTCCGTCGGCGCGCGCGCGGTTGATGAAGTCCACGAGCAGGATGCCGTTCTTCGTCACCAGGCCCATGAGCATGATGAAGCCGATGGCGGAGAACATGTTGAGCGTGGAGCCGGCGGCGAGCAGCGCGAGCGCCACGCCGATGAGCGCCATCGGCAGCGACATCATGATGGCCACCGGCTGGATGAACGAGGCGAACTGCGAGGCGAGGATGAGGTAGATGAACACGATGGCGAGCGCGAGCGCCTGGCCGGCGTAGGCGGCGCTTTCGGCGAGGTCCTGCGACTCGCCGCCCATGCGCAGGCGGTAGCCGTCGGGCAGCGCGATCGCATCCAGGCGCTCGCGCAGCGCGCCGGCCGCGTCGCCCGCCGCCGGACCCGCCACGTTCGCCGACACCAGCACCTCGCGCATCTGCGAGCGCCGGTTGATCTGCTGCTCGCCGCTCGCTTCCCGCACCTGCGCGAGCTCGCGCAGGTTAACCACCCGCGGCTGCTCGCCGCCGACCACCAGCGGAATCCGGCCCAGATCCTCGGGCTGCGCGCGGTCCTCGCTCGCCAGCCGCACGGTGACGTCGTAATAGCGGCCGTCGGGGGCGCGCCAGTTGCCCACCGCCTGGCCGGCCACCAGCACCCGCAGCGCCTCGCCCACCTCGCCGAAACGCACCCCCAGGTCGCTCGCCAGCTCGCGATTGACGTCGATCGCCACCTGCGGCTGCGCCTCCTCGTTGCTCGCCTCGACGTCGGCGAGTCCCGGGGTGGCGCGCATGGCGCTGGCCACCTGCGCCGCCAGCCGGTCGAGCACGCGGCGCTCCTCGCCGAGCACCGAGACCTGGATCGGCTTGCCGCCGCCGAAGCGGTTGGGCGCCCCTACCTGGTTCACTTCGATGCCGGCCACGGCGGTGAGCCGCTCGCGCATCGCCTGCGAGATCTCGCGCAGGCCCCGCTCGCGCTCGTCGCGCTCCACGAGCTGCACGAACACGCTGGCGTTGTGCTTGCCGCGCGTGAAGCCGGCGTTCACGCTGGCATAGGTGAACTCCACCTCGGGAAAGCCGCGCAGCAGCGCATCCACCTGGCGGGTCTTGGCCTCGGTGAGCTGAAGCGAGGACCCGACCGGGGTGTTGAACTGCACCTGCAGTTGCGACAGGTCGGCCTGCGGCACGAACTCGGTGCCCACGATGGCGAGCAGCGGAAACGCGCCGGCGAACGCCGCCAGCGCGATGGCGAGCACGCTCTTGCGGTGGCCCAGGGCCCACGCCAGGGTTCTTGCATAAGATTCTTCCACGCGTTTTTCGCGCCGTTCTAACCACGCAAAAAAACGATTCTTCTTGCCGGGGTCATGCCACACCGAGGACAGCATCGGGTCGAGGGTGAAGGACACGAACATGGAGATCAGCACGGCGACCGCCACCGTGAGGCCGAACTGGTAGAAAAACCGGCCGATGATGCCGCCCATGAAGCCCACGGGCAGGAACACCGCCACGATGCACAGGGTGGTGGCGAGCACGGCGAGGCCGATCTCGGCGGTGCCCTCCAGCGCCGCCTGGCGCGGCGGCTTGCCCATCGCGGCGTGGCGCACGATGTTCTCGCGCACCACGATGGCGTCGTCGATGAGCAGGCCGACCGACAGCGAAAGCGCCATCAGGGTGAGGGAATTCAGGGTGAAGCCCATCGCATACACGGCGAGGAACGTGCCGATGAGGGCGATGGGCAGCGTGAGGCCGGTGATCACGGTGCTGCGCCAGGAGGCGAGGAACAGGAACACGATGGCCACCGTGAGCAGCGCGCCTTCGACCAGCGTGGTGCGCACGTCGGCCAGGGCGTTGCGGATGCCGACCGAATCGTCGCGCACCACCTGGATGCGCACGTCCTCGGGCAGCACCGGGGCGAGCTCGGCCATCGCGGCGCGCACGCCGTCCACTACGCCGATGGTGTTCTCTCCCTGCGCCTTGACCACGTCGACCGACAGCGCGCGCTGGCCGTTGATGAGCGCGCTCGATTCCTCCTCCTGCTGGCTGTCCTCGATGCGGGCGATGTCCCCCAGGGTCACGGCGCTGCCGCCGCGGCGGCTGACGATCAGCTCGGCGAAGTCGCGCGGGCCCTCCAGGCGCCCGCGCACCTGCACCACGCGCTCGCGGCCGCCGGACACCACCGCGCCGGCCGGCACCTCCTGGTTGCCGGCGCGCAGCGCCTCGAGCACCTCGCTCACGCCCACGCGCTGGGACACCATGCGCTCCGGGTCGAGCACCACGCGCATCTCGCGCTCCACGCCGCCCACCAGCGTCACCTGCCCGACGCCCGTGACGTTCTCGATGCGCGGGCGCACCAGCTGGTCGGCGAGCGTGGTGAGATCGCGCAGGCTGCGGCTGGAGGAAGTCATGCCGAGCGAGATCACCGGCTGGTCCTCGGGGTTGAAGCGGGTGACGCGCGGCGGCTCGATCTCGTCGCGGAAGGTCGGTTGCACGGCGGCGACGCGCTCGCGCACGTCCTGCGCCGCGACGCGCGGATCGATGGACAGCTCGAACTCGGCGATCACCACCGAGGTGCCCTGGTAGGAGCGCGAGCGCAGCTCCTTGATGCCGCTCACCGTGTTGACCGCTTCCTCGATCGGCCGGGTAACCTCCTCCTCGACGTTTTCCGGCGAGGCGCCCGGGTAGACGGTCTGGACCACCACCACCGGAAAGCTCACGTCCGGGAAGAGCTCCACCGACAGGCGGCTGTAGGCGAAGGCGCCCAGGACCAGCAGCGCGGCCATCATCATGGTGGCGAACACCGGGTTGCCGACGCTGACGCGGGTGATCCACACGGCGCTAGGGGTAGGCCTGGGCGGCCACCCGCACCACGCGCACCTGCGCGCCTTCGCGCAGCTGGCCGAGGTTGGTGCGCACCACCACGTCGCCCGCTTCGAGGCCCGAGCGCACGTTGACGAATCCCGAGCGCGTGGCGATCCCCAGCGTCACCGGGCGGCGCTGCACCGCGTCGTTCTCGATGGCGTAGACGTAGGCCTGGCCCCCTGCCTCGCGCACCGCGGTGGCGGGCACCGGCAGCGCCTGCTCCACGCGCTCGAGCACCAGGCTGCCGCTCGCGAACAGGCCGCCGCGCAGCGTGCCGTCCGGATTGTCGATCGCCACATGCACCGGAATCGAGCGGCTGCCCTCGGTGGTGGTCGGATTGATGCGCTCCACCTTGCCGGCGAACTCGCGCTCGCCGAAGCCCTGCACGCGGAAGCTCACCGGCTGGCCCACGCGCACTTCGCCGATGCTTTCGGCGGGAACCGGCGCCTGCAGGGCGAGCCGCGACAGATCGACCAGGCGCACCACCGGCGCGTCCACCGCCACGCGCTCGCCCGGCTCGGCCAGGCGCGCGGCTACCGTGCCCTCGAACGGCGCGCGCAGCACTGCGTGGTCGAGCTCCTCCTGCGCCAGCGCCAGGTCCGCCCGGGCGGTGCGCAGGCGCGCCTGGGCCACCTCGAAGCCGCTCTGGGCGTTCTGCAAGGCGTTTTTCGAGATGAAGCCCTTGCTCGCCAGGGCCTGCTGCTGCTGCAGGGTCTGGCGCGCCAGCTCGAGCTGCGAGCGTGCCGCCGCCACTTCGGCCTCGCGCGCCGCCACCCGCGCGCGCAGGTCGGTCGGCTCGATACGTGCCAGCACCTGTCCCGCGGTGACCTGCTCGCCTTCGCGCACCGTCACCTCGACGAGCTGCCCGGGCACCTTCGCCTTGACGTCCGCCTCCACCAGCGGGGTGAGCGTCCCGGTGAGCGGCAGCGTGCGCTCGAGGGGCTGCTCGCGCACCGTATAGAGGTCGCCGGCGAGGAAATCCAGGCGCTGCGGTGCCTCGGCGGGCGCCGCTGGCTCGGCGTCGCGCCCGCGCAGAAGAAAGAGCGCCGCGCCGGCGAACAGGACGAGAGCCACTATTGCTACGATCCACCGACGGGACATCCCGCACCCCTTGAAAGTTATGTGCCTGCGCGGTAGGTTCGGCACTAGCAGGGGTCCTGGCACTTGCCGGGTGAGAGATACCCTCAGAACCTGACGCGGGTAATGCCGCCGCAGGGAGCGCTCATGAATGCCAATCCCAAGTTCCTAGCCGCCACTGCGCACGTCGACGACGCCGCGGTCCAGCCCCTTCCCAATTCGCGCAAGGCCTACGTCGGCCCGCTGCGCGTGCCGATGCGCGAGATCAGCCAGAGCGACACGCCGGCCATGTTCGGCGGCGAGCCGAACCCGCCGCTGTACGTCTATGACTGCTCCGGCCCCTACACCGATCCGGCTGCGAAGATCGACATCCGCTCGGGCCTGCCCGCCTTGCGGGAAAAGTGGATCGAAGCACGCACTGATTCGGAGGTCCTGGACGGACCGTCGTCGAGCTATGGGCGCGAGCGCCTGAACGATCCCAGCCTCGGTGAGCTCAGATTCGACTTGCACCGTAAGCCCAGAAGAGCGCTTCCGGGAAAAAACGTCTCCCAGATGCACTACGCGCGCAGGGGCATCGTCACGCCGGAGATGGAGTTCATCGCGGTGCGCGAGAACCTGCAGCGCGAAAAGTACATCGAGAGCCTGAAGGCCACGGGCAAGACGGGCGAGAAGATGCTCGAGCTGCTGATGAAGCAGCACCCGGGGCAGTCCTTCGGCGCCTCGATTCCCGGACAGATCGACGCCGAATTCGTGAGGAGCGAGGTGGCACGCGGCCGCGCCATCATCCCGGCCAACATCAACCACCCGGAATCCGAGCCGATGATCATCGGCCGCAATTTCCTGGTGAAGGTCAACGCCAACATCGGCAACTCCGCGGTGTCCTCGGGCATCGGCGAGGAAGTGGAGAAGATGACCTGGGCGATCCGCTGGGGCGCGGACACCGTGATGGATCTCTCCACCGGCAAGCACATCCACGAGACGCGCGAGTGGATCATCCGCAACAGCCCGGTGCCCATCGGCACGGTGCCGATCTACCAGGCATTGGAGAAGACCGGGGGCAAGGCGGAGGAGCTCACCTGGGACATTTTCCGCGACACGCTGATCGAGCAGGCCGAGCAGGGGGTGGACTACTTCACCATCCACGCCGGCGTGCTGCTGCGCTACGTGCCGCTCACCGCAAAGCGCATGACCGGCATCGTGTCGCGCGGCGGCTCGATCATGGCGAAGTGGTGCCTGGCGCACCACCGGGAGAGCTTCCTCTACACGCATTTCGAAGAGATCTGCGAGATCATGAAGGCCTACGACGTGGCCTTCAGCCTCGGCGACGGCCTGCGGCCCGGCTCGGGCTACGACGCGAACGACGAGGCTCAGCTTTCCGAGCTGAGAACCTTAGGTGAATTGACAAAGGTGGCGTGGAAGCACGACGTCCAGGTGATGATCGAAGGCCCGGGCCATGTCCCCATGCAGCTCATCAAGGAGAACATGGAGATCCAGCTGAAGGAGTGCCAGGAGGCGCCCTTCTATACGCTGGGGCCGCTCACCACCGACATCGCGCCGGGCTACGACCACATCACCTCGGCGATCGGCGCGGCGCAGATCGGCTGGTACGGCACGGCGATGCTGTGCTACGTCACGCCCAAGGAGCACCTCGGGCTGCCGAACAAGAAGGACGTGAAGGACGGCCTTATGGCCTACAAGATCGCCGCGCACGCCGCCGACCTGGCGAAAGGGCACCCGGGCGCGCAGATCCGCGACAACGCGATCTCCAAAGCGCGCTTCGAGTTCCGCTGGGCCGACCAGTTCAACCTGGGCCTGGACCCGGACACCGCCAAGGACTTTCACGACGAGACGCTGCCCAAGGACAGCATGAAGGTGGCGCATTTCTGCTCGATGTGCGGGCCGCATTTCTGCTCCATGAAGATCACGCAGGACGTGCGCGATTACGTCGAGCAGGGGATGAAGGAGAAGGCGGTGGAATTCGTCAGGAAAGGCGGCGAGCTCTACACCAAGGCGTAACCCGGAGAATTCGGGGTCAGTGTCGTAATTCGCGCAGCGTCTGCGCGCAGGTCGAATTACGACACTGATCCCGAATTATTAGGTCATGAAGATCGATTCGGCGGTGACCCGGACCTTGCCGTATTCGAGCGTGCGCTTGATGCGGTAGCTCTCATCCGGCGACGCCTTGGGGGCGCGCGACAGGTCGAGCAGCTTCTGCGGCCGCAGCGCGTTGCCCGAAGCGTCCTGGATCACCATGACGCGCGGCTGCAGCCGCTTCTCGGTGTTCTGCGCGATGACGATGCCGACTTCGCCGCTGTTCAGCTCCACCACGCTGCCCAGCGGGAAGATGCCGATGCAGCGGATGAACTGCTCCACCAGCACGCCATCGAAGAAAGTGCCGCGCCACTTGTACAGCATGCTGAGCGCGGTCGACGGCGACACGGCTTCGGCGTAGGGCCGGCGCGCGGTGAGGGCGTCGAACGTGTCGACGATGGCGGCGATGGAGCCGAAGGTGCCGATGTCCCGGCCTTTCAGTCCCTTCGGGTAGCCGCTGCCGTCGTGGCGCTCGTGGTGCAAGGCGGCGAGATTCGCGAGGTTGTCGGGAAGCCCGCGCGTCTCGCGCAGGATCTCCACCGAATGCTCGACGTGCCGGCGCGCCTGCGCGAGCTCCTCGCCGCTCAGGCGCTCGCGCTTGGCGAGGATGCCGTCGGGCACGCGCAGCTTGCCGATGTCCTGCATCAGCCCGAGGTAGCCCAGCAGCGAGATCTGCTCGCGCGGCAGCTGCAGGAAGCGGCCGAACGAGGTCATGTACACCGCCACGTCGATGGCGTGCGCGTGCGTGTAGTCGTCCTTTTCGCGCAGGCGCGAAAACAGCATCAGCGCGTCGGGATTGCGCAGCACGCTTTCGGTCATGGCGCCGACCGCCTGCTCCAGGTGCTGCCCATCGAGCATCCGGTTTGCGCGCACCGCCGCGACCACTTCGCGCACGGCCTGGTCGGCCTGCGCATGCGCCGTCTTGGCGCGGCCGATCTCGTGCTCCACCGCCACCTGGGTGGTGTAGCGCGGCGCCACGGGCGGCGGTGAGCCGGCGGGCTCGCTTTTCTCGGTGTCGACCGTGACGAACTTGCAAAACTTCTTCAGCGTCTCGAGCTGACGCTCCGAATTGAGCACAAAGCCCTGAAACATGAACGGCGTTTCGGTCCACGGGCGGTCGAGCTCGGACACATACATGCCGAACCGCAACTCGCTCACTGATACCGATTTCTTCACACGGTAAGATTACCGCATGGTCGATCTCGGAGCCCCGGAGATATTGCGCGAACGCTGCCATTACGCCTATGGCCGCCTCCTGCCTGCGGCCGGCGGCACGGCGGGACTGAGCCTGATCCTCAGCGCGTTTCTCTGGCGCGTGCGCCCGCTCGAGCAGGTGCTGTTCTGGCAGGCATTGATGCTCGTGCTGTGCCTGGGCATCGCGCTGCTGGGCTGGGCCTACCGGCGCCGCGCGCAGGCGCGTGAGGAGCCGGCGCTGTGGGCGCGGCGCCTCGCCCTGGGCGCGGCTGCGCTGGGCGCAGGCTGGGGATACGCCGCCGCGGTGTTCTTCCCCGGCGGACCGGACGAGCAGGCGTTCATCACCTTCGTGGTGGCGGTAGCCACGGCGGGCGCGCTGCCGATGTTCTCCACGCTGTGGTGGGTGTATGCCCTCTACGCCGCGGCGGTGATGCTGCCGTTCAACGTGGTGCTGTTCGCGCACGGCACGCCGTTCCAGCAGCTGCTCGGCGCCGCCGTGCCGCTGCTCTACATCGCGCAGGTCATCACCGCCTACGAGCTCGGGCAGGCGTTCCGCTCGGCTTTCGGCCTGCGCACGGCTTATCAGAAGCTTTCCGAGGACAATGCCGACATCCAGGCCCAGCTCGGCGAGCAGCTCGACAGCCTGCTGGATGCGCACCGCGAGGTGCAGGCGGCGGCGCGCAAGCTGTCGCTGTTCTCCGAGCGCGCGCCGATCGCGGTGTTCGAGGTGGACCGCAACGCCACCATCCTGGAGATGAACCCCGCGGCGGAGAACCTGTTCGGCTACGGCGCGCCCGAGCTGGTCGGGCGCAACTGCATCACCATGCTGCTGCTGGGCGACGCGCGCGAGCAGGTCGACACCTGGTGGAACGAGTTCATCGCCGCCGGCCGGCCGGCGACGCTGACCGCCGAACGCTGCCTGCGGCGCGACGGCCTGGAGGTGGCGTGCGAGTGGACGCTCACGCCGCTGTCCGACGAGGACAACCGCGTGAGCTCGGTGGTGCTGCAGGGGCGCGACATCACCCAGCAGCGCGCCGCCGAGCGCGTGAGGAGCGAGTTCACCTCCACGCTCAGCCACGAGCTGCGCACGCCGCTCACCTCGATCCTCGGGTCGCTGCAGCTCCTGCGCAGCGGCGTTCTGGGCGCGGTGGCCGCCGACCAGCAGGAGCTCCTCGAGGTCGCCGAGCGCAATGGGCAGCGCCTGCTCGACCTCATCAACGAAGTGCTGGACATCGAGAAGATCGAGTCCGGGCGCGTGTCGCTGGTGCCCGAGCCGGTCGACGTGGAGGCCCTGGTGGGCGAGGCGATCCGCCTGAACCAGGGCTACGCCGACCGCTTCCACGTGCGCCTGGTGCTGCAGGAGCAGCGCGTGCAGGCGATGGTGCGCGGCGACCGCAAGCGCCTGATGCAGGTGATCAGCAACCTGTTGTCGAACGCGGCCAAGTTCTCGCCGCCCGACGGCACGGTCGACGTGGCGATTTCCCAGGAGGACGAGCGGGTGCGCGTGCTGGTGAGCGATCGCGGCCCCGGCATCCCGGAAGCCTTTCGCAACCGCATCTTCGGGCGTTTCGCGCAAGCCGACTCGGCGGACTCGCGCATCAAGGGCGGCACCGGGCTGGGCCTTGCCATCAGCAAGCGCCTGATCGAGATGATGGACGGCCGCGTGGGCTTCGACGATCGCGCCGGCGGCGGCACCAGCTTCTATTTCGAGCTGCCGCTGCTGCGCGCCGAGGAGGTGGCGGACAAGGAGGCGGTGCGCGTGCTGGTCACCGAGCACGACAGCGTCTCGGCCGATTACCTGGCGATGGTGCTGGAGAAGGGCGGCTACCGCGTGGACATCGCACCCGACGCGGCCGCCTCGCGCGCGCTGCTCGGCCGCTGGAAGTACGCCGCCTGGCTGCTCGCCCGCCGGCTTGCCGACGGCGTGGACGCGCTCTCGCTCATCGCCGAAGGCAACCACCAGGCGCGCGTCATCATGCTGGCCGGGCTCACCAGCGACGAGGCCGGCGTGCCGGACCCGCAGCGCCATGGCATCGCCGACTGGCTGTCGAAGTCCGACTCGCGCGCGCGCATCCTGGAGGTCGTCGACCAGGCTACCGGCCGCCTCGCGCCCCGCTTCGGTCCTCGCCTCGGTCCCCAAGTGCCGGCGGCCTGAGCGGTGCTCAAGATGGGCGCCGCCGGCGCGCTGGCCGTGCTCGGCCTGTTCCTCCTGCAGGAGCGCATGCTGTTTCATCGGCGGCCGGGACCGCACGGCGTGCCCGGCGCCCAGAGCGTGTTCATCCAGGCGGCCGATGGCACGCGCCTGCACGCCTGGCACGTGCAGGGCGCCCCCGGCGCGCCGTTAGTGCTGTATTTCGGCGGCAATGCCGAGCAGGTGTCCTGGATGGCGGCCGAGGCACGGCAGCGCGCGCCGCAGGCGTCCTGGCTGCTGGTCGATTACCGCGGCTATGGCTCGAGCGAGGGCTCGCCCTCGGAAGCGGCGCTGGTCGCCGATGCGTTCGCCTGGTACGACGAATATTCGAAAAGCAACCGGTCGATCTACCTCTTCGGCCGCAGCCTGGGCAGCGGCGTGGCGGTGCAGCTCGCCGCGCAACGCCCGGTGGCCGGCGTGATCCTGGTGGCGCCTTACGACAGCATGGTCGAAGTGGGCGCGCACCATTACCCGTTCCTGCCGGTGCGCTGGCTGCTCAAGCACCGATTCGAGTCGCTGCCGCACGCGGCGCGGGTGTCGGCGCCGCTGCTTTGCCTGGTCGCCGAGCGCGACGAGGTGATTCCCTTAGTCCATTCGCAGCGCCTTTTCGACGCCTGGAAGGGGCCCAAGCGGTGGGTGGAGCTCCGGGGCGCGGGGCACAATAGCACCGACGGCGCGCCGCAGTTCTGGGGCGCCATCCGGAGCTTCCTGGACAAGAACAATGAGAAACCTGCTTGATGCGCTGATCCTCGGCATCGTCGAGGGCCTCACCGAGTTCCTGCCGATCTCGAGCACCGGCCACCTGATTCTGGCCGGCGACCTGCTCGAGTTCTCGCCCCCCGGACGGGATGTGTTCTACGTGGCGATCCAGACCGGCGCCATGCTGGCGGTGATCTGGGAATACCGCGCGCGCTTTTTCCGCGTCGATGCGCGGCTGTGGACGCATCTCGCGGTCGCCTTCCTCCCCGCCGCGGTGCTGGGCCTCGCCTTCGGCTCCTTCATCAAGGCCTATCTCTTCAAGCCCGTGCCGGTGGCGCTCGCCTTCATCATCGGCGGCGTGATCATCCTGTGGGTCGACCGGGAAGCGAAGCACCCGCGGGTGGAAAGCACGCAGGCCATGACCTGGCTCGACGCGCTGAAGGTCGGCTTCGCGCAGTGCTTCGCCCTGATCCCGGGCACCTCGCGCTCGGGCGCGACCATCATCGGCGGCATGCTGTTCGGCCTTTCGCGCCGCGCGGCCACCGAGTTCTCGTTCTTCCTCGCCGTGCCCACCCTCATCGCCGCCGGCGCCTACGACGCCTGGAAGCATCGAGACCTGCTGGTGGACAAAGACCTCGTCATGTGGGGCATCGGGCTGGTCGCCTCCTTCTTCTCGGCGGCCATCGTCATCCGCTGGCTGATCCGCTACGTCGCCACGCATGACTTTCGCTGGTTCGCCTGGTACCGCATCGCCTTCGGGGTAATAGTGCTGATGACCGCCTACTTCGGCTGGGTGGAATGGACGTAGGGGACAGACCCCTAGGGGTCTGTCCCCTAGGACCTTAGGATTGGACCCAAGGGAGCCCCGACTTGCGCCACCCGCCCACGGTGTTGCGGTGCTGTGCGGCGTCCTTGTCGCCCTCGAAGCCCTCCAGGACGTTGTAGGCCTCGCGCCAGCCGGCGCGCGTGGCGGCCTCGGCGGCGGCGTGCGAGCGCGCCCCCGAACGGCACAGGAACATGACCGGCTGGTCCTTGGGGACGGAGGCGGCCAGCTCGCCGAGGAACTCGGGATTGGGCCGGTTGCCGGGGTAGGTCTGCCACTCGATCGCCACGGCGCCCGGCACTTTGCCGACGTAAAGGAGCTCGGGTTGCGTGCGCACGTCGACCAGCTGGGCGCCCGCCTGCATGAGGGCATGGGCTTCCGCGGGGGTCAGGGCGCCCGCGTAGCTTAGGCCGAGCTTGCGGCCGCGCTCGGCAGCGGCCTTCTTCACCTCGTCCATCGAGGCATTATAG
>CBDDSA010000069.1:0-3301 GCA_965233185.1 uncultured bacterium | reverse complement strand
ACGGTCGCCCGGGCGCCGATCTTCAGCTTGCGAAAATCGGTCTCCTTCACGTTGGCATCGACCCACACCGTCCCGGGATCGTGATACATGAGCAGCCGCGTGCCGGGCAAGACGTATTCGCCGGCATCGACGAACTTGGCGTCGATCACCCCGTCAAAAGCGGCGCGGATCTCGCGTCGCTCGAGGTCGACCGCCTGCTGCGCGCGCCGGGCGGCCATCGCCGACTTCTGCGCTTCGAGAACGCCCATCCGGCGCTCGAGGACCGTGATCTCGGCCGCTTCGGCCTCGACCACGGCCAGGCTGGCGCGCGCCGCCCGGATGCCGGCGCCGGCGCGCAGCTCCTGTTGCTGCAGCGTGAGAAAGCGGGACCGCCCGGCCTCGAAGCCCTGGGCCGAGACCATTCCCCGTTGCTGCAGCGATCCCAGGCGGGCGTAGTCGTTGCGGGCGGTTTCCATCTCCGCCGAGACGGCCCGCTGCTCGGCCTGCGCCGCCTCGAGCTGCGCGCGAGCGGCCGCAAGGCGGCTCTCGGTCCGGTTCTCGACCATGGCCTGCTGCGCGCGCAGCTCGGCCTGCTCGGCGGCGATGCGCGCGACTTCCGCATCGGTCTCCCGGAGCAGCAGCTCGGCCTGGCGGCTTTCGATGCGCACCAGCAGGTCGCCGCGCGACACCCGGTCGCCCGCGAGCACCGGCATCGCGATCACGCGCCCGGAGACCTCGCTGCTCACCGTGATCACCTCCGCAGCGATGCGCGAGTCGTCGACATAGACGTGCGACCATCGATTCGCAAGCCAGTGGCCGAGTGCCGCCACGCCGGCGAGCAGAAAAATTCCGAGCACCGCGGGCCGCACCCAGCGCCGCGTGCGGCCGGGCCGGTGACGCGCCTCATCGATCTTCAGGACATTTCTCCAGCCGTTCGCCGATGCTCTGCAGCACTGCCATGCAGCGCCTGAGCTCCGGCGCGGAAATCCCCGCCAGCAGCTCGCGCCGCAGGGAAGCGGCGATGCGGTTGATCTCCTTGAGGATCGGCTGGGCCGCGGCGGTCAGGTGAATGTGATAAGCGCGCCGATCGCCCTCGACGGGGCGGCGCTCGACGAGGCCCTGCTTCTCCAGCGCATCGAGAATCCGGCCGATCGTCGCGCCTTCGACGCCGAGGCGGTCCGCGAGCTCGCGCTGCGTCATGCCCCCGCGGCTGCGCGACAGATGCAGCAGCGTGCTCCAGCGCGCCTGCGTCAGGCCCGTGCGGCGCAGCCTGCCATCGAGCCTCGCGCGCCAGCCGCGGCTCACCCGGCCGAGATGCAGCGCGAACCCCTCCCGTTCGTCCATCGCGCAAGCCTACGCTATGTAGAAAGCATGCTTATTGATAGGTGGCATATCATATGGCAGCATGCCAGGCTTGGCCAACATCAGACCGGGGCCGGACATCGGTCGGGCGAGCAGCTATACCTCCATCAGCCCGAGCTGGCGCAGGCCCAGGCGGCGCCGTTTTTCCTGTTCAAGCTATACGACCGAAGGTGGCGTGCGTACCTGCCCGCGTTCGCCAAGCGGTGAATCTTGCTTCGGTAGACGCCTGATCCGCCGGTTGACTTGGGGACGGTGTGACGCGGTACTCGGCGGCGGTGGGGGAAAGCGCCGGCTTGCGCGCTATGCCTGGATCCAAGCCGAGCATCCAGCCGGGAGCGTCGAGCCGCTCACGTACATCGCTCCGCTGCGGTAGTAGTCCCACGCCGAGTCGCGGTTGGATGCGGTGAAAACCCACACGCCTCCCGCGTTGTCGTTCCAGAGAACGCGCGCATCGCTGTCCTTCATGGCGGACAGGAACTCACCTGGGTGCACGTCGGGCCGCAGGACGACTGTAACGGTCTCCAGTCCTTGCGTTCCAGCCGGGGGCAGGGAAGCCCAGCCGCCAGCGAGCAGCGTTAGAGCAGCGAGCGAAGCGGCGAGGCGATGCCGTCCGGCTCCGCGTCGGTCGGTGATCGTCGCCTCGCGGGGATACCGCCGCTTCATCATCAGACCGATGATGAGAGGCGGCAGGCCGAAGAGCACGAGCCAGCCGATGTCCCAGACGAGAGGGTCCGGCACGTCCATGCGGATACGGTGGATGCCGGTGAGCCAATGCGAGGCGACAGCATCAATCACGTGCCACACGCCGAAGCCCACCGATACGTTTGCGAGCACGTTCCTGTCGGCGCGAACCCCGGTGAACTCCTTCCGGGAGCGGTACAGCATCCAAAGACCTACTGCGCCGAGCACGTACATGAGGAAGTGGAACATGCCATCCGCAAGAACCTGCCCGCGCATGTCGCGCAGCGCATCGGCCTCCACGGCGCTCAGAAGGTGATGCCATTGAAGAATCTGGTGCAGCAGGATGCCGTCGAAGAAGCCTCCGAGCGAGAAGCCGATGAGGTAGCCGGCCCAGATGAACTGTCGGGTGAAGGAATGGGGAATGGAAGAGGGCATGGGTGCTCCGACGGGGTAGTGTTCTCGCGGAGCAAATACCGCGCCTGCGTCGTTACCTTACGATACCGGTCGCATAACGGAGCCGCACTACGCACGGAGGAGCGCGGCTTTTCGCCGAAGGCGCGACCGGCCACGACTTCGTCGAAGGCGTGCCCGCCCAAATTCGGGACCGTGCTGAATATGTGTTGTTGGAGTGAGGTGTTCAGAGTAGGGATGAGGCGGGGTAAGTGGTTGGCTGGCACTGTGCACTCCTTGTTGAATTAACCACTTAGCGTCTATACTCTCCGCCTGTCACGCTAGGGGTCGCGGGTTCGAGTCCCGTCCGCTCCGCCAGCCCTTCGAGATTCCCTTGTTCGATCTAGTCCACAAGCACAAGCGCATCGTCCAGCTGATCCTGGCGCTGCTCATCGTGCCGTTCGCGATCTGGGGAATCGAGTCGTACCAGACGAGCGGCGGGCGCGCCGACACGGTGGCGACCGTGAACGGCATCCAGATCAGCCAGCGCGAGTTCGAGGCCGAGCTGCGCCGCCAGCAGGACCAGCTGCGCCGCATGCTGGGGCGCAACTACGACCCGGCGGTCTTCGACACCGCGGAGATGCGCCGTACGCTGCTCGAGTCGCTGGTGTCGCAGAAGCTCATCGCCTCGGTGGCGCGCGACGCGGACCTCACGGTGACCGACGAGATGCTCGCCGACCTCATCCATTCCGCGCCCGCGTTCCAGATCGACGGCAGGTTCGACCGGGCGCGCTACGAGGCGGCGCTGCGCACGCAGGACCCGCCGATGTCCCCGGCGCAGTTCGAGGCGCGCCTGCGCTACGACCTCGCCCTGCAGCAGCTCGGGCGC
>CBDDSA010000068.1:0-8537 GCA_965233185.1 uncultured bacterium | reverse complement strand
GATCGAGGTGCCGGTCATCGCGGCAATCAACGGCGTTGCGGCCGGCGGCGGGCTGGAGCTCGCCCTGTCCTGCGACTTCCGCTTCGCCGCCGGGACCGCGAAGCTCGGCTTTCCCGAGAACAACGTCGGCCTCATCCCCGGCTCCGGCGGCTGCTCGCGCCTGGTGAAGCTGGTGGGCCTGTCCAGAGCCAAGCGGCTGGTGATGACCGGCGAGATGCTGCCGGCGGCCCGCGCCCTCGCAATGGGGTTGGTGGATGAAGTTTTTCCCGCGGAAGAGCTTTTGCCCAAGGCAAGGGAGTTCGCAGCCCTCCTTTCCTCCAAAGCGCCCCTGGCGCTGGGCCTGGCCAAGCTGGTGCTGAACGCGAGCGCCAACGTGGATCCGGATACCGGCCGCCACCTCGAGCGCCTCGGCCAGAGCATCCTCAAGAGGACCGAGGACCACGAGGAAGGGGCCAGGGCCTTCGCCGAGAAGCGCAAGCCGAAGTTCAAGGGCAAGTGAGCTTCCAGAAAGTCGTAGCATTGGCGGAAATCCGGGAGGGCGAGATTTACCCGGTGAACGTGGAGGGGGTCGACCTGATCCTGATGCGCTTCGAGGGCGGCGTGGCGGCCTATCTCGACGCCTGCCCGCACGAGGGCGCGCAGCTCAGCTTCGGCGAGCGCGAGGGCGACGTGATCATCTGCGCCAAGCACCTGTGGGAGTTCGACGTGCGCACCGGCGAGCACATCAGCCGGGTGCGCCGGCCGCAGCACGACCTGAGGAAGGCGCCGGTGCGGGTAGTCGACGGCCAGGTCGAGGTGGACGTTGCGGATCTCCCGTGAACAAGAAGAAGCAGCAGCGCCAGGCGAGCGTCGATGGCCTGCTCCGGGCGGCGCTGCACCTGTTCGTCTCGCGGGGCTACCGCTCCACCAACCTGGAGGGAATCGCGGGCGCGGCGGAGCTGTCCAAGGGCGCGGTGTACTTCTACTTCGGCAGCAAGGAGGCGGTGCTGCTGGAGCTGCTCAACCGGGTGCAGGCCATCGTGGTGGACGAGGCGCTCGCCGCCGCGCGGCAGGCCGGCCCGGGAGCCGCCGACCGCATCGTCGCCTTCCTGCACCACCAGGCGCAGCTCGGCGTCACGCACCGCGACGAGGTGCTGCTGCTGATCCTCATGTCGCTGGAGTTCGGCGGCCGCCGCGGCAAGGTGCGCGCGCTCACCGAAGGCATCTACCGGAAGCTCTACGCGTTCGTCGAGAAGCTGGTCCGGGAAGGCATGGCCGCCGGCGAGCTGCGCGGCGACCTCAGCCCGCGCGAGCTCGCCTCCATCATCATGGCCAACCATGACGGCACGTTCCTGGAGTGGTACCGGCGCTCCGGATCCCTCACGGGACCGGCGCTGGTCCGCGCCCTGAGAGAAGTCGTTCTGTACGGAGTGAAAGGCAAATGACGGCTGCCTACTGGAATCAATACACCGAAACATTGCCGCGGGAGAAGCTCGACGCGCTGCACCTGCACCGCGTGCAGGCGCTGTGCCGCTACGCCTACGAGCGCAGCGCCTTCTACCGGCAGAAGTTCGACGCCGCCGGCCTCAAGCCCGGCGACATCCGCTCGCTGGAGGACTTCAAGCGCAAGGTGCCGCTCACCGACAAGAGCGAGTTCATCGACCAGCAGCTCGCCAGCCCGCCGTATGGGCCGACGCTCGCGGTTCCCATGGAGATGGTGACGCATCATTGCGAAACCTCGGGCACCACCGGCAAGCCGCTGGGCATCCCGTACACCATGTACGACACCGTGCGTTACGGGGAATCATGGGTGTACGGCATGTGGGCGCTGGGCATCCGGCCGAGCGACACGTTCTACTTCGCCTTCGGCTGGGGCAACTTCGCCGGCTTCTGGAGCACCTACTGGGCGGCGCGGCGCCTGGGCTGCCGCGTGATCTCGGGCGGCGGCCTCGACACCAAGGGGCACATCAACGCCATCATGCGCCTGAAGCCCACGGTGCTCATCTCGACGCCCACCTTCGCGCTGCGCATGGCGGCGGTGGCGTCGGACATGGGCGTCGACGTGTCGAAGTCCTCGATCAAGTTCACCTACCACGCCGGCGAGCCCGGCCCCACCGCGCTGCCGGCGATGCGCGAGCAGATCGAGAAGGCCTGGGGCGCGAAGGCCGGCGAGCTGCTCGGCATCGCCGAGATCGACGCCTTCGCCCCCGGCTGCCCGGCGGGCGACGGCGTGCACGTGAACGAGATGAACGTTTTTACCTGGTCGATGGACCCGGCCAGCGGCCGGGAAACCGCCGACGGCGAGATCGGCGAGAACATCATCACCAGCTACGTGAACAACGCGCAGCCGCTGCTCAACTACCGCAGCCACGACCTGGTACGCCGGCGCGCCGGCTGCGCCTGCGGCCGCACCTGGGCAAAGCTCGAAGGCGCGGTGCTCGGCCGCACCGACTTCATGGTCACGGTGCGCGGCACCAACGTCTACCAGACCGCGGTGGAGAACCTGATCGGCGAGATGGAGGAAGTCAGCAACTCCTACGAGCTGGTGCTCACCCGCGAGGCGGAAAACGATGCCATGACGGTGCGCTTCGAACCGAAGAAATCCATCGTGCCGGAGCGGTGGGGGGAAATCGCAAGAGCCATGAGCGACAGGATTCACCAGTCGCTGCACGTGCGCCTGAAATGCGAGCCGGCGGCGCCCGGCAGCCTGCCGCGCTACGAGCTGAAGACCAAGCGCATCATCGACCAGCGGCCCAGGGAGTTCCGCCGCGCGCTGGACCGCTAGGAGGAGACATGGAAGAACGCATCCGCAGGATCAAGGAAGCACGCGCGCTGCTGGCCTCCGCGCTGAAGGGGTGCGAGCTGCCCCAGATCGAGGCGATGCTGCGCAACGCGGACATGGAGCTGCACTGGGCGCTGTGGAACCTCGGCGAGCCCGTGGCCCTGCGGCCGGAAATAGAGATAAGATAACCCACCTTTCGAGGAGGAGAATCATGCGCAAGATAGTGCACGTCGCTTTCGCCGGCGCCATGGCCGGCACGCTCGCCTTCGCCGCGCCGGCCGTGGCGCAGCAGAAGAGCGTCAAGATCGGCTTCATCACCACGCTGTCGGGTCCGCTGGGGGTCATCGGCAAGCACATGCGCGACGCGGCCGAGCTGGCGCTGGACCACAACGGGCGCAAGGTCGGCGGCCTCGACGTGGAAATGGTCTACGGCGATGACCAGGTCAAGCCCGACGTCGGCGTGCAGGTGGCCGAGCAGATGATCAAGCGCGACCAGGTCGATTTGATGGCCGGCATCATCTGGTCCAACGTGATGATGGCCGCCGTGCCGGTGATCACCGGCGCCGGCAAGATCATGGTGGGCACCAACGCCGGCGCCAGCCCGCTCGCCGGCAGCCAGTGCAACGAGCTGTACTTCTCCACCTCCTGGAACAACGACCAGTCGCCCGAGGCCATGGGCAAGTTCCTGCAGGACAGCGGCGTCAGCGGCCTGTACGTCATGGCGCCCAACTACCAGGCCGGCAAGGACATGGTGGCGGGCCTGAAGCGCTACTACAAGGGCTCGATCGTCGAGGAGATCTACACCAAGCTCGGCCAGCAGGACTACCAGGCGGAGATCACGCAGCTGCGCGCCAAGAACCCCAAGGCGGTGTTCGTGTTCTACCCGGGCGGCATGGGCATCCAGTTCATCCGCCAGTACGTGCAGGCCGGCCTGCGTGAGCGCATCCCGCTGTATTCGGTGTTCACGGTGGACCAGACCACGCTGCCGGCGCTGAAGGACGCGGCCATCGGCCAGTACGAGGCGGGGTTCTGGAGCCCGAACCTGAAGAATCCGGTGAACGAGAAGTTCGTCACCGACTTCCGCAAGAAGTACGGCTACACGCCCTCGCCGTACGCCGCCCAGACCTACGACGGCATCATGCTGATCGACGCGGCGGTGCGCGGCGTGAAGGGCAACGTCAAGGACACCAAGGCCATGGTGGCGGAGCTGCGCAAGGCGAACTTCAAGTCGCTGCGCGGCGACTTCAGGTTCAACAACAACCACCATCCCATCCAGTCGTTCTACCTGCTCAAGGCGGCCAAGGGCGGACCGGACGGCGTGGAGATGAACATCGAGAAGAAAGTGTTCGACAAGCACCAGGACGCGTACCACCAGGAATGCAAGATGAAGTGGTAGCGCCCGGGCGCTGAAGGCGAAGGGCCGGTCATAACCGGCCCTTTTCTTTCTCATGGGGTTCATCCTCTTCTTCGAGCAGTTGCTGAACGGCGTGCAGCTCGGCGTCATGCTGTTCCTGATGGCCGCCGGGCTGACGCTCGTGCTCGGCATCATGAACCTGGTGAACCTGGCGCACGGCTCCCTGTACATGGTCGGCGCCTACCTGACCATCAGCGCCGCGCAGTGGACCGGCTCCTACCTCGCCGGCCTGGTGCTCGGCCTGGCCGGCACGCTGCTGGTGGGCATGGCGATCGAGGTGGTCGCCCTGCGGCCGCTGTACTCCAGAGACCACCTGGACCAGGTGCTCGCCACCTTCGGGCTGATCCTGTTCTTCAACGAGCTGGTCGCCATAGTGTGGGGCCGCGCCTCGCTGTTCGCCGCGCTGCCCTCCTGGCTGCAGGGGCACGTCGAGCTGCTCCCCGGCTCCATCTATCCGCTGTACCGCCTGGCGATCATCGGCGTGGGGCTCGCGGTCGCCGCGCTGCTCTGGTACGTGGTCACGCGCACCCGGCTGGGCATGCTGATCCGCGCCGGCGCCTCCAACCGCACCATGGTGGCGGCGCTCGGCATCAACATCCAGCTGATGTACACGGTCGTGTTCGGCTTCGGCGCCGCGCTCGCCGGGCTGGCCGGCATGATGGCCGGACCGATCTACTCGGTGCAGCCGGGGATGGGCGAGCTGATCCTGATCCAGGTGTTCGTGGTGATCGTGATCGGCGGCATAGGCTCCATCCGCGGCGCGCTGGTCGGCGCCGTGATCGTCGGCACGGTGGACACGCTCGGGCGCGCGTTCCTCAAGCCGCTGCTCGGCAGCATGATCTCGCCGACCGCCGCCGAGGCCGCGGGCCCGGCGCTCGCCTCGATGCTCATCTATCTGCTGATGGCGCTGGTGCTGGCGCTGCGGCCCTCGGGCCTGTTCCCGGCCCGCGGCTGATGGGCAGATATCTCTTCTGGGGCGTGCTGGTCGCGGTGCTGGTGGCGCTGCCGCCGGTGGCCTCGGCGCTCGGCCAGGCCTTCTACATCGACCTCGCGCGCCGCATCATGATCTTCGCCATCGCCGCCATCAGCCTCAACCTGATCCTCGGCTACGGCGGCCTGGTGTCCTTCGGCCATGCCGCCTACCTCGGCATCGGCGGCTACGCGGTGGCCATCTTCGCCTTCTACGGCGTGCACGACGGCTTTTTGCAATGGGGCGTGGCGATCGCCGCCTCGGCGCTGGTGGCGCTCGCCATCGGCGCGGTGTCGATCCGCACCAGCGGCATCTACTTCATCATGATCACGCTGGCCTTCACCCAGATGCTGTACTACCTCGGCATCTCGATCGACGAGTACGGCGGCGACGACGGCATCCGGCTGAAGATGCGCAGCCAGTTCCCGCTGCTCGACCTGGGCGACGGGCTGCAGTTCTACTACCTGGTGCTGGCGCTGATGCTCGGCTCGGCCTACCTGGTCCACCGCATCGTCAACTCGCGCTTCGGCATGGTGCTGCGCGCCACGAAATCCAACGAGGCGCGCTCGCGCGCCATCGGCTTCTCGCCCTACCTGTACCGCCTCACGGCCTTCGTCATCGCCGGCGCCATGGGCGGGCTCGCCGGCGCGCTGCTCGCCAACCACACCAACTACCTGACCCCCGACTACATGCACTGGACGCGCTCGGGCGAGATCATGTTCATGGTGATCCTCGGCGGCATGGGCACCAGCGCCGGACCGCTGCTCGGGTCGTTCGCCCTGCTGCTGCTCGAGGACTCCCTGGCGCACTGGACCGAGCACTGGCAGCTCTACCTCGGGCCGCTGCTGGTGCTGTCGGTGCTGTTCTTCAAGCGCGGCCTCGCCGGGCTTTTCGAAAGAAGCCGTGACTGAGGCGCTCCTCCGCGTTTCCGAGCTGAGGAAATCGTTCGGCGCGCTGCGCGCCAGCGACGGCATCAGCTTCGAGGTGCAGCCGGGCGAAACGCACGCCGTGATCGGCCCGAACGGCGCGGGCAAGACCACCTTCATCAGCCAGCTGGCCGGCAACCTGCGCCCCGACAGCGGGCGCATCACCTTCGCGGGGGAGGACATCACCGAGCTGCCGGCGCCGCGGCGCGCGCGCAAGGGCCTGGCGCGCTCGTTCCAGATCACCAGCGTCTATCCCGAGTTCAGCGCGCTGCAGAACGTCGCGCTCGCCATCCAGGCGCACGCCGGGCACAGCTTCCGCTTCTGGCGCGATGCGCGCCGCGATCCCGCGCTGACCGAGCCTGCAGAAAAGGTCCTGGCCGACGTGGGTCTGGCCTCCCGAAGCGAGGTCCTGGCGGCAAATCTCGCGCACGGCGAGCAGCGGCAGCTCGAGGTGGCGATGGCGCTCGCCACCGGACCGCGGCTGCTGCTGCTGGACGAGCCGATGGCCGGCATGGGCACCGAGGAATCGCAGCGCATGATCGCGCTGCTCTCCTCGCTCAAGCGCCGGCAGACCATCATCCTGGTGGAGCACGACATGGACGCCGTGTTCCGGCTGGCCGACCGCATCTCGGTGCTGGTGTACGGCCGCGTGATCGCGACCGGCACGCCCGAGGAAGTGCGGGCCAACCCCGAGGTGCGCGGGGCCTATCTGGGAGAGGATGCCTGATGCTCCAGGTGCGCGCTCTCGAGACCGCGTACGGCCGCAGCCAGGTCCTGTTCAAGATCGATTTCGAGGTGCGGCCGGCCGAGGTGGTCACCCTGCTCGGGCGCAACGGCATGGGCAAGACCACCACCGTCAAGTCGGTCATGGGCATCTGCCGGCCGAAAGGCGGCGAGATCCGGTTCCACGACGCCGCCATCCACGACTGGCCGTCCTATCGCATTGCCCAGGGCGGGCTGGGGCTGGTCCCGGAGGGCCGCCAGGTGTTCCCCAACCTGACGGTGCGCGAGAACCTGGTCGCCACCGCCGCCAACCGGCGGCGGGAGCCGAGCCCCTGGACGCTGGAGCGCGTCTTCGGCTTGTTTCCCAACTTGAAGGAAAGGCAAGGCAACTACGGCAACCAGCTCTCCGGCGGGGAGCAGCAGATGCTCGCCATCGCGCGCGCCCTGATGACCAATCCGCGCCTGCTGATCCTGGACGAGGCCACCGAAGGGCTCGCGCCGATCATCCGCGGGGAGATCTACCGCTCCATCGAGCGCCTGAAGGGCGAAGGCCTGTCGATCCTGGTGATCGACAAGGACGTGAAGGCGCTGACGCGCGTCGCCGACCGCCACTACGTGCTCGAGAAGGGCCGCGTGGTGTGGAGCGGCACCTCGGCCGATCTGGCGGCGAACGCCGACATCCAGCACCGCTACCTCGGGGTATAAAATCCCCGCAATGGGCAACCTCGCGACGCCTGAAGCACTCGTCCTGCGCTGGGATGAGCTGTGCCGCGATCCCTCGCTGAACGACCTGCCCTACAAGATCGAGCTGAACGTCTGGGGCAAGATCGAGATGAGTCGGGCGAGCAACCGGCATGGCCGGTTGCAGGCGACGCTGGCTGCCGAGCTTGTCCGCCTCCTCCCCCGCGGCCTTATCCTGACCGAGTGCTCGATCCTGACCCGGATCGGCATCCGGGTTCCCGATGTCGCGTGGGGATCCGCCGCGTTCATGGCCTCGTACGGCGAGATCACTCCCTACACTCGGGCGCCCGAAATCTGTGCCGAAATCGTGCCGCCGTCCGACGTGCAGGCGGAGATGGAGGAGAAGACGGCCGCCTATCTCGCCGCCGGAGCGCGGGAAGTCTGGATCGTGACGGAGGATGGCCGCATTCGTTACTTTTCACAGGGCGGAGAATCCGCCGCCAGCGCGTTCGGCATCGCGGTCGCGCTTCCGCCTCCCATCGCATGAAGCGCGAGAACGTCGTCGGCCGGGCCAACGTCGAGGACACGCCGGAGCTCGAAGCCTACTACGCGAGCCTGGAGGGCGAGGCGCTCGGCGCGCTGTGGAACGTGGCGAACGAGATCGAGCCATGGTATCCCCAGCCGAAGTCGGTCCCCGTGCTGTGGAAGTGGCGGCGCATCGAGCCCTTCGTGCGCCGCGCTCCCGAGCTGGTGTCCGCCGAGAAGGCGGCGCGGCGGGTGGTAATGCTGGTGAACCCCGGGCGCAGGGAATGGAGCGCGGCCGCCGGCCTGCTCTACACCGGCGTGCAGGTGATGAACCCCGGCGAGTTCACCTCGGCGCACCGCCACCAGGCCTCGGCGCTGCGCTTCATCATGGAAGGCCGCGGCGCCTACACCGTGGTCGACGGCGAGCGCCTGGAGCTCGGCGCGCGCGACCTGGTGCTTACGCCGAACGGCACCTGGCACGACCACGGCATCGATGCCGGCGGCACGCAATGCATCTGGCAGGACGGCCTGGACATC
>CBDDSA010000067.1:0-5843 GCA_965233185.1 uncultured bacterium | reverse complement strand
CTCGCCGCTGGTGCAGAAATGCGTCGATGACTTCCTCGCCGGGCGGAATTTTCCGCTCGAGCTCCTCTCAAAAGACTTCGCATGAAAGTCGTGGTGGGCATGTCCGGCGGGGTGGATTCCTCGGTGGCCGCGCTGCTATTGAAGCGCGCGGGGCACGAGGTCGTCGGCCTGTTCATGAAGAACTGGGAGGACGATGACGACGACGAATACTGCTCGACGCGCGCGGACCTGATCGACGCGGCCGCCGCGGCCGACGTCATCGGCATCGAGCTCGAGGCCGTGAACTTCTCGGTCGAGTACAAGGACCGGGTGTTCGCCGAATTCCTGCGGGAGTATTCCGCCGGCCGCACGCCGAACCCCGATGTGCTGTGCAACGCCGAAATCAAGTTCAAGGCGTTCCTCGACCACGCCATGCGCCTGGGCGCCACGCGCATTGCGACCGGGCATTACGCGCGGGTCGAGGAGGCAGTCGGCGAGACGAGGCTCCTGAAGGGGCTGGATGCCGACAAGGACCAGAGCTACTTCCTGCACCGCCTGACGCAGGCGCAGCTAGCGCGCGTGATGTTTCCGCTGGGCGGCATGCAGAAAAGCGAGGTGCGGCGGCTCGCCAGGGAGGCTGGCCTGCCCAACCACGCGAAGAAGGACTCGACCGGCATCTGCTTCATCGGCGAGCGGCCGTTCCGCGAATTCCTGAACCGCTACCTCCCGCGGCAGCCGGGCCACATCAAGACCGCCGACGGAAAAATCCTCGGGGAGCACATCGGCCTCGCCTTCTACACCATCGGCCAGCGCAAGGGCATCGGCATCGGCGGCGCCGGGGAGCCGTGGTATGTCGCGGAAAAACGCATGCACGCGAACGAGCTCATCGTCGTGCAGGGCCACGACCATCCGCTGCTCATGAAAGCCAGCCTGGAAGCGCAGGACGCAAGCTGGGTTGCCGGCCGGCCGCCGCACGAAGCGCGCTTCGCGGCGAAGACCCGCTACCGGCAGGCGGACGCGCCGTGCACGCTGTCGCGCGTGCTCGACAGCCAGATCCGCGTGGACTTCGAAGCTCCCCAATGGGCCGTCACGCCCGGACAATCGGTGGTGCTCTACGAGGGCGACACCTGCCTCGGCGGCGGCGTGATTACTTAGGCAGGCTGTCGGCGAAAGCGGGGCGCTCGAGGAGCTTGGCGTAATGCTTTGCCAGGCTGGCGTACTCGGCATGCCAGTCCACGCCGCCGGGCTTCCTGAAGCCCAGCCAGCCCAGGCAGCAGCCCAGCGCGATGTCGGCCAGCGAATAGCGCTCGCCGTGGCACCAGGGACGGCTGTTCAGCTCCTTTTCCATCTGCGCCATGCCGCGATGCATGCGGGCGAGCTGCTTGCCGGTCCACGCCGCGCTTTGCTCGTTCTTGTCGCGCAGGGACTCGTAGCGCACCAGCAGGCCGGCGTCGAGCACGCCGTCGGCGAGCGCTTCCCAGCGGCGCACCTGGACGCGGTCGCGGTTATCGTCGGGAATGAGGCGGCTGAAAGGCGAGACGTTGTCGAGGAATTCCACGATGACGCGCGAGTCGTACAGCGCCGTGCCGTCGTCCAGCACCAGCGTGGGGATTTTGCCCAGCGGGTTGTGGCGGTTCACCGCGTTGTCGACCGGCGCGACATCCACCATCTCCAGGTCGCACTCGATGCGCTTTTCGGCGAGCACCACGCGCACTTTGCGCGTGTAGGGACTTAGGGGCGAGCCAAGAAGCTTCATGGAGGGCGCGGATTATACCGTCCGGATGCTCGCCCTGATGCGCCGGCGCAGCGCCGGAATGACGTCTTCTGCGAACCACGGGTTCTTCCTGAGCCAAAGCTTGTTGCGCCAGCTCGGGTGGGGCAGCGGCATGAACTCGGGCAGGTAGTCCCGGTACGCCCGCACCGTTTCACCGAGGCTCGCCTTGCGGCGGCCCTTCAGGTAGTACGCCTGCGCGTAGCCCCCGACGAGAAGCGTGAGGCGGATATGCGTCAGCGCGGCGCGAAAGCGCGGCTGCCACGCCGGGGCGCAGTCGCGGCAGGGCGGCAGGTCGGCGCCATTCACGGTGCCGGGATAGCACAGCCCGACGGGCACGATGGCAATGCGCGACGTGTCGTAAAACGCCCGCCGGTCGAGCGCCAGCCATTCGCGCAGCACCTCGCCCGAGGGATCGTTCCACGGGATGCCGGTTTCGTGCACGCGGCGTCCGGGCGCCTGCCCCACGATCAGCAGCCGGGCCGACGCGCCCACGAGAAACACCGGCCTGGGCGGGTTGGGGAGGTGCTCCCTGCACAGCTCGCAGGCGCGGGCTTCGCGGCTCACGCGGGAAAGCGAAACGGCCATCCCCTTATAATAGGCGCCCATGCCCTCGCCGCTCGCCGCGCTCTCGCCGCTCGACGGGCGATACGCAAGGACTGCCGACCCGCTGCGCGGCTATTTCAGCGAGCAGGCCCTCATCCGCTATCGGGTACGCGTGGAGCTCGCCTGGCTGCAGGCCCTCAGCGCAGAGCGCGGCATCCGCGAAGTGCGTCCCTTCTCGCGCAAGACCGTCAAGGCCTTCGATGCCTTGGTCGCGGACTTTTCCGAGCGCGATGCCGAGCACATCAAGAACATCGAGGCGCAGACCAACCACGACGTCAAGGCGATCGAATACTGGCTGAAGGCGAAGCTCGCCAAGAACGCGCAGGCGCAGCGCTCGCTCGAGTTCGTGCACTTCGCCTGCACCTCCGAAGACATCAACAACCTGGCCTACGCGCTCATGCTGCGCGAGTCGCGCGAGGCGGTGATGCTGCCGCGCCTGGGCCAGCTCACCGAGGCGCTGAGGGCGCTCGCCCGGCGCCACGCCGCCCTGCCGATGCTCTCGCGCACCCACGGCCAGGCGGCCACGCCCACCACCCTGGGCAAGGAGATGGCGAACTTCGCGCACCGCCTGGCGCGCGCCGGCGAGCGCATCGCCGCGGTGGCGGTGCTGGGCAAGATCAACGGCGCAGTGGGCAACTACAACGCGCACGCCGCCGCCTACCCCGGCTTCGCCTGGGAGCGATTCGCGCGCCGCTTCGTCGAGCGCCTGGGCCTGGAGTTCAACCCGTACACCACGCAGATCGAGCCCCACGACTGGCTGGCCGAGCTGCTCGACGCGTATGCGCGCGCCAACGCCGTGCTGGTCGACCTGGACCGCGATTTGTGGGGCTACATATCGCTCGGCTACTTCCGCCAGAGGGCGAAGAAGGGGGAGGTCGGCTCCTCCACCATGCCGCACAAGGTGAACCCGATCGACTTCGAGAATTCCGAGGGGAACCTGGGGGTGGCGAACGCGCTGCTGCGCCACCTCGCGGACAAGCTGCCGGTGTCGCGCTGGCAGCGCGATCTCTCGGACTCGACCGCGCTGCGCAACCTGGGCAATGCGCTGGGCCATAGCCTCCTGGGTTACGCGTCCTGCTTGCGCGGCCTCGCCAAGCTGGAGGCGGACCGTGCGCGCCTGGCGGCCGACCTCGACGCCAACTGGGAAGTGCTGTCCGAGGCAGTGCAGCAGGTGATGCGCCGCCACGGCGTGCCCGACGCCTACGAGAAGCTGAAGGCGATCAGCCGAGGCCGGCGGCTGGACCGCCGCGAGCTCGCCGCATTCATCAAGGCGCTGCCCATTCCGGCGGATGCGAAAAAGCGGCTGCTGGCGCTTACGCCCGCCACCTATACCGGCCTTGCCGCAGACCTAGCGCGCCGCGCCTGAGCAGGCGCTTCCGACGATGATCTACGCGGCCACGATTTTCCTGTCGTCGTTCCTGCTGTTCCTGGTGCAGCCGCTGATCGCGCGGCTGATCCTGCCGTGGTTCGGCGGCAGCGCCGCGGTATGGACCACCTGCATGCTGTTCTTCCAGGTGCTGCTGCTCGCCGGCTACGCCTACGCGCACCTGCTCATCGGGAAGCTCGAGGGCCGGGCGGCAGCCATCGTGCATACGGCGCTGCTCGCGGCGGCGATCGTCCTGCTGCCGATCTCGCCGTCGGAGGCGTGGAAGCCCGCCGGCGAGGACGAGCCGATCAGCCGCATCCTGCTGCTGCTCGGGGCGAGCGTGGGCCTGCCCTACTTCCTGCTCGCCTCCACCAGCCCGTTGCTGCAGGCCTGGTTCGCGCGCGCCCGGCCGGGCGAGAATCCCTACCGCCTGTTCGCGATTTCCAATCTCGCATCGCTGGTGGCCCTGGTCGGCTACCCGTTCGTGGTCGAGCCGTTCCTCTCGGCCGGGCCGCAGGTCGGCCTGTGGTCCTGGCTGTTCGCGGGCTTCGCGGCGCTCTGCGCGATCGTCGCCTGGCGCACTCCGCGGCGCCCTTTCGCCGCCTCGCGGCAGGAGGAAGCCTCTCCGATAAGCAGGTCCACCGTGATGTTGTGGCTCGCCCTGTCGGCGACCGGCTCGGTGCTGCTGCTCGCGGTCACCAACCACCTCACGCAAAACGTGGCGGCGGTGCCGCTGCTGTGGCTCGCGCCGCTCACGCTTTACCTCGCGAGCTTCATCATCGCCTTTGAGGGACGCAACTGGTACCGCCCCGAGCTCCTCTGGCCGCTGGTGCTCGCGCTGCTCGCCGGCATGGCCTGGCTGCTGGCCGACACCGATTACCACTTCAACCTGCCGCTGCAGCTCGCGATCTTCCTGCCGGGGCTGTTTCTCGCGTGCCTGTTCTGCCATGGCGAGCTCTACCGCATGCGCCCGCCGGCGCGCCAGCTGACCGCGTTCTACCTCATCGTGTCGGCCGGCGGGGCGCTGGGCGGCCTGCTGGTGGCGGTGGTGGCGCCGCTCGCCTTCAACGCCTACTACGAGCTCGGCATCGGCCTCGTGGTGCTTGGCCTGCTGGCCGCGCTGCGCTTTGCCGCCCTGGGCCGCGTCCAGGCGCTCGCCAGCCTGGCGGTGCTGCTGGGCGCGAGCGCCGCCGCGGCCTACGACGGCTTGCGCTACCACGAGGACGTGCGCCTGTCCGAGCGGGGCTTCTACGGCGTGCTGCGGGTGAAGGAGTATGGCTCGCCGGGCGAGCCGGGCCACCTGCGGCGCCTGGTGCATGGCGCCATCATGCACGGCGAGCAGTACATGGACGACGCGCGGCGCGATCTCGTCACCACCTATTACACGGAGACCTCCGGCATCGCCGCCGCCATCGAGTCGCGCGCCGGCAAGCCGCTGCGCATCGGGGTGATCGGCCTGGGCACCGGGACGCTGGCGGCGTACGGGAAAAAGGGCGACGTCTACCGCTTCTACGACATCGACCCGCGCGTGATGGACATCGCCCGCACCGAGTTCACCTATCTCGCCGACAGCAAGGCCCGGATCGAGCTCGCCCTGGGCGACGCCCGCCTCGCGCTGGAGCGCGAAGCGGCGCAGGGCTTCGACGTGCTGGCGGTCGACGCCTTCTCGAGCGACGCCATCCCGGTGCACCTCATTACCCGGGAGGCGCTTGGCGTGTACCTGAAGCACGTGCGCCCGGACGGCATCGTCGCCTTCCACGTCTCCAACCGCTTCCTGAATCTCATACCGGTGGTCGCTCGCCTCGCCAAAGAGCACGGCGCCCATGCGGTGATCATCAGCGACGATTCCGAAGACGAGGGGGACAACCTGCGCTCGCGAAGCGACTGGGTGCTGGTGTCCCGCGACGCGGCGTCGCTCAAGCACCGCGCCATCGTGGAGGCCGGGGCGCAGCCGGCCGAGGACCGGCCGGACTGGCGCACCTGGACCGACGACTACAGCAACCTGGTGCAGATCGTAAAAATGAGACCGGAGTAAACAAGAATTTCCGACCGGCTACGCCGGCCGGCAACTCAAACGACGGCGAAGTCGGAGGCCAAGCGGTCTTAGGAAGACAAACCTAA
>CBDDSA010000066.1:0-2707 GCA_965233185.1 uncultured bacterium | reverse complement strand
CCCGGATCCCTCGCCCTATAACTCCGCTCAGACCGTCTCGGCTCACTCTCACCGGCCCGCCCGCCCCAAAACCGCGCGAAACGATGCTGGTCACAGCTTCATGCCACGCAATCTCGGTCTGCCGCGCAGACTCCTAGAGGTTTAATTAATGATGTTGTCGCCGTCAACATACCACACAGCGTCCCGAGATTTCGCAAGGCGGCCGGACTGCTGCTAGCGATCTATTTCGTGGTCGTGTTTCCGGCGAACGTGCACAACGCGCTGAACGGGCTCGCCGTCGAATGGCTGCCGCAGGCGGCCTGGTACTACTGGCTGCGCCTGCCCTTCCAGCCGCTCGCGATCTGGTGGGCCCTGTTCAGCGCCGAGCTGATCCGCTGGCCCTTCATCGGGCGAGGCCGCACGCAGGTGCACTCATGATCGCCCTTCCCTGCACTTGTGGCGCGCTCATGCCGGGGCGCACGCTATCCGCGTTATTCTGGGCTAGACCGCTAAACTCTTAAGGCCGCTTGGCGAACGGATTGCGGCCGGTGCGAAACTCGATGCGCAGCGGCGTGCCGGCGAGGTGGAACTTGTCGCGGAAGAAGCCTTCGAGGTAGCGCTGGTACGAGTCGGGCACGCGGTCGAGCGCGTTGCCGTGGATGATGACGCGCGGCGGGTTGACTCCGCCCTGGTGCGCATAGCGCAGCTTCGGGCGGATTGGGCCGCGCTTGGGCGGCGCCTGCTTTTCCACCGCATCGATCAGCGCGCGCGTCAGCCGCGGCGTGGACAGCCGCGCCATCGCGGCGGCGTACGCCGCATCCACCGAGCGCATCAGCGGCGCGAGCCCCTTGCCCTGCTTCGCCGAGAGCGTGTGCACCTCGGCGAAGCCGAGAAAGCCGAGCTTCCATTGCAGCTCGGCCTTCATGCGGCTGCGCTGCTCCTTGCCGGCCGCGTCCCACTTGTTCACCGCGATCACCACCGCGCGCCCGCGCTCGAGGATGTAGCCGGCGACGTGCGCATCCTGCTCGGTGACGCCGTCGGCCGCATCGAGCACCAAAACGGCGACGTTCGAGGCCTCGATCGCCTGCAGCGCCTTGACGATGGAGTAGAGCTCCACCGGCGTGCCGGTCTTGCCGCGCCGGCGCACGCCGGCGGTGTCGACGAGCGTATAGCGCCGGCCGCCGCGCTCGAAGGGCACCTCGATCGGGTCGCGCGTGGTGCCGGGCTGGTCGAAGGCGATGACCCGCTCCTCGCCCACCAGCGCGTTGATCAGCGTCGACTTGCCGACGTTGGGCCTGCCGACGATCGCCACCCTCGGGTGGCCCTTGTCGCGGCTTTCCTCGTCCTGCGCCTCGGCGGGCGCGAGCCTGGAGAACACCAGGTCCATCAGCTCGCGCACGCCCTCGCCGTGCGCGCCCGAAATCGCCGCCGGCGAGCCCAGGCCGAGCTCGTGGAATTCCGCCGCGGCCATGTCCGATTGCATGCCCTCGGCCTTGTTGACCGCCACGAACACCGGCGCGCGCAGCTTGCGCAGCCGCGCCGCGATCTTGCGGTCGCCCGGGGCGAGGCCGGCGCGCGCGTCGACGATGAACAGCACCGCGTCGGCCTCGGCCATGGCCTGCTCCGCCTGGCGCGCCATCTCGGCGAAGATGCCGTCCGGCGTGCCCGGGTCGAGGCCGCCGGTGTCGATGGCAATGAACGAGCGCTCGCCGTGCCGTCCCTCGCCGTAGTGCCGATCGCGCGTTACCCCCGGCACGTCGTGCACGATGGCATCGCGGCTGCGCGTGAGGCGGTTGAAGAGGGTCGATTTGCCGACGTTCGGACGCCCGACCAGCGCGACGACCGGCTTCACAACCGCAGCGCGTACAGCTCGCCGTCCTGCGTCTGCACCAGCACGCCGGCAGCGAGGGGCACGGGCGGCACGCGCACCGCGCCGCCGCCCGTGCGGTAGCGCGCCAGGAAAGCGCCCGACTCGCGCGAGAGAAAATGCACGTAGCCCTCGAGGTCGCCGACCGCCACCGCGGCAGCGCCGCCCACCGGCACCGAAAGCTGCCGATGCGACAGGCGGTCCTGCTTCCACACCGAGCGGCCGTTGCTGAGATCGAGCGCGTGCACCGCGCCGCGGTCGTCGCTCACGAAGGCGTAGCGCGCATCGAGGCTCACGCCGGTCACCGAGGACAGCTCGCGCGCCCAGATCTGGCGGCCGTTCGCCGCCTCGTAGCAGGCGACCCGGCCCTGATAGGCCGCCGCGCACACCTCGCGCCCCTGCACGGCGGGCTCTCCCACCACGTCCGAGACGCGCTCGAGCTCGGTCGCGCCGCGCGGCACGGACACCGTCGCTTCCCAGCGCACGTTGCCGTCGGCGAGCGTAAGGGCCACCAGCTTGCCGCCGGAGAAGCCGGCGAAGGCGGTGTCGCCCAGGAGGCTCACGCCCGCCGGGCTGCGCACGATCAGCGAGGCCGGCGCGCGCTGGTACACCCAGCGGCGCTTGCCGTCGCGCTCGTCGAACGCGAAAACGCGGTTATCCAGGCTGCGCACCACGACCAGCCCCGCGCCCACGGCCGGCGCGGCGAGCACTTCGCTCGATACGCGCGAGCGCCAGCGCGGCTTGCCGCTGGCCGCCTCCAGCGCGATGACCTCGCCCTCCTCGGTGGCCACGGCCACGGTGCGCGCGTCGGCGCCGCCACCGCCGGAGAGCCTGCGCTGCGACGGCTCGCTCCAGCGCTCG
>CBDDSA010000065.1:0-12360 GCA_965233185.1 uncultured bacterium | reverse complement strand
CGGCCGCGCGATGGAGATCGTGCACTGGAAGGCCGACCTCGAGCGCTACATGCGCGAGGCGGTCAAGGTCTCCAACGACTCGCCGGTACTCATCGACCGCTACCTGTCGGATGCGATCGAGGTCGACGTCGACTGCGTCTCAGACGGCAAGCAGGTCCTGATCGGCGGCATCATGGAGCACGTCGAGCAGGCGGGCGTGCACTCGGGCGACGCGGCGTGCTGCCTGCCGCCGCATTCGCTGGCGCCCGACATCGAGCTCGAGCTGCGCCGGCAGACCGAGGTCCTGGCGAAGGCGCTCAAGGTCACCGGCCTCATGAACGTGCAGTACGCGATCCAGCGCGACCGCATCTACGTGCTGGAGGTGAATCCGCGCGCGTCGCGCACCGTCCCGTACGTGTCCAAGGCCACCGGGCTGCCGCTCGCGATGATCGGTGCGCGCTGCATGGCCGGCCGGTCGCTCGCGGACCAGGGCTGCACGGAGGAAGTGATCCCGCCGTACTTCTCGGTGAAGGAGGCCGTCTTCCCGTTCGCCAAGTTCCCCGGCGTCGACCCGATCCTCGGCCCGGAGATGAAGTCCACCGGCGAGGTCATGGGCGTGGGCGCGACCTTCGGCGAGGCGTTCGTGAAGTCGCAGCTCGCCGCCGGCGTGAAGCTGCCCCGGGCAGGTCGCGCGTTCATCAGCGTGCGCGACCCCGACAAGCTCGCCGCCGTGGAGATCGGGCGCGACCTCGCGGAGCTCGGGTTTTCCGTCATCGCCACGCGTGGCACGGCGGAGGTGCTGCGCTCGCACGGGATCGCGGCGAGCGACATCAACAAGGTCGCGGAAGGGCGGCCGCACATCGTCGACCTGATCAAGAACGGCGACGTGAGCTTCATCGTGAACACCACCGACGCGACGCGCACTGCCGCGTCCGACTCGCGCGCCATCCGGATCACCGCGCTCGCGCGCCGCGTCACCTATTACACGACGGTCGCCGGCGCGAGGGCCGCGTGCGCGGGGATGAAGCATCTGGCCGAGCTCGAGCCGTACCGCCTCCAGGAGCTGCATTCGCGCTTGCAGTAACATCGCCCCATGCCGAAGACACCCATGACCCGCCGCGGGGCGGAGCTGCTGCGCGAGGAGCTGCACCGCCTCAAGACCGTCGAGCGCCCGGCCAACGCGGCGGCGATCGCCGAGGCGCGGGCGCACGGCGACCTCTCCGAGAACGCCGAGTACCACGCCGCCCGCGAGCGCGCCGGCTTCATCGAGGGCCGCATCTCCGAGCTCGAGGCGAAGCTCGGCAACGCGCAGGTCATCGACCCCAAGCTGGTCGACGCGGACGGCCGCTGCGTGTTCGGCGCCACCGTGGACGTCGAGGGGCCCGACGGCGAGACCGCCACCTGGCAGATCGTCGGCGAGGACGAGGCGGACATCAAGGCGGGCCGCATCTCGGTGAGCTCCCCGATCGCGCGCGCGCTGATCGGCAAGGAATCCGGCGAGGCAGTCGACGTCCAGACCCCCGGCGGGGTCAAGCGCTACGAGATCCTCGACGTCCGCTACGAGTAAGTAAAGTAGCCGAACGCCGCCGGCAGGCTCATCCAGTGAGCCTGCGGATACGGCAGACTTGCCCTGAACTCAAGGGGAGGCGGGGTTGGGCACGCGGCTCGAAGCGCTGCTGACACGGGAACGGCTCGCGACGCTCGCGGGCGGGAGATCGTTCGCGCGCGGCGCCGGCTATTTCGACGCCGGCGCGGTGACCGGCCTGGTCGGGACGCGCGATGCGATCCGGGCCACCGTCTCCGGCAGCGAGGACTACCGGGTCGTCCTGCGGCCGGCCGCGCGCTGGAATGGACCTGCACCTGCCCGCTGGGTGACGAGGGCACGTTCTGCAAGCACGCGGTGGCCGCGGGCCTCGCCTGGCTCGCGCGCGCGGACAAAGACGGCGACGACCTCGCCGGGGTGCGGGCCCATCTCGAATCCGAGAGCAAGGAATCGCTCGTCGAGATCCTGGTCGAGCAGGCCGCGAACGATTCCGAGCTGCGCGCGCGCCTGGAGGCCGCCGCCCTGCGCGAGAAGCACGAGGCGAAGCGGAAGTTCATGCCGCGGATCAAGGGGCTGAAGTGAAGTGTGTCGGAATGCAGGAGGCGCTCGCCCATGTCGATCAGTCGGCTCGAGCGCACAGACTGGATGATCATCTCGCTGCGGTCGGAGAAATGGCCGCAAGTTTCGCCTCGGCATTCGGCGCCGAGCATTGGGCACGGCTTGCCGGTGTTTGGCACGATCTCGGGAAGTATCGCGAGGGATTTCAAAAATACATCAGACAGACCAGCGACCCCGATTCCCACATCGAGGGCAAAGTGGGCGGTCGAGACAAAACGCATTCTGCTGCCGGGGCGCTGCATGCGATGCAAGTGTTCGCGTCGCGATTTGGTGCATCCGGAGAGACTGCGGCGCGTCTGCTTGCTTATGTAATTGCAGGCCATCACGCCGGCCTGGCTGACTGGACCGCCGGGTTGGACGACCGCCTTCTCGGTACTCGTGCTGCGGACAGCAAGCGCGAATACGTCGAGGCCCGCGACGCCTGTGCGAGCGCCAACCCGCAAATCCTGTTGCTGCCGGACGACTTTGATCTGCGGCGAGCCCTCGAGGCCATTCCCGGTGTGCGCAGCGGCAACCCGTTGGCTTGTGCCCTGTGGGTTCGAATGCTGTTCTCGGTCCTCGTCGATTCCGATTTCCTCGACACCGAGGCCTTCATGAACGAGGGCAAAGCACAGGCCCGCGATGGCTTCGGACAACTGCAGGACTACTTGCATCGGCTCGATGCGCATCTCGACGCCAAGATTGCCGCAGTTGCGTCCGGTGGCCACGCCGGCGACCCCGTCATGCGCGCCCGTGCCGACGTGCTGCGCCAATGCGGCGAGAAGGCGGCACTGCCGCCCGGTGTATTTTCGCTCGCAGTACCCACCGGCGGCGGCAAGACGCTGTCGTCGCTGGCGTTCGCACTCCGGCACGCGGTTGCGCATGGTCGGCGGCGCGTGATCTACGCGATTCCTTACACCAGCATCATCGAACAGACCGCCGACGTATTCGCCGACATCTTCGGGCGCGATGCGATCGTAGAGCACCACAGCCAGGCTGACTCCGATGCCAACGCCGAAACGGCGCGCAGCCGGCTGGCCTGCGAAAATTGGGACGCCCCGCTGGTCGTCACCACCAACGTGCAATTGTTCGAGTCGCTGTTTGCCGCGCGTACCTCGCGCTGCCGCAAGCTGCACAATATCTCAGGCAGCGTGATCGTGCTCGACGAAGCGCAACTGCTGCCGCCGGAGTTTCTGCAGCCCGTTCTCGACACGCTGAAGTTGCTGGTGGAGTACTACGGCGTCACCCTTGTGCTGTGCACGGCCACGCAACCGGTGCTGACCGACGCCAAGCGCTTCGATCCGCGCCAGAGCCTGCGCGGCTTGCCGCCACCGGTGCCCCTGATCGACGACGAGCCCGCCTTGTACCGGTCCTTGGACCGCGTGCGCTTCGAATGGCCGGCCGAGTTGCAGCAGCCACTGCCCACGCCGGAACTGGCCGCTCGCTTGGCCGAGCACGACTGCGTACTGGCGATCGTCAACACGCGCAAGGACGCGGCCGAGATCGTCGCGGCGCTCGACGCGGCCACCGGCGACGCCACGCTTCACCTGTCTGCTGCGATGTGCGGCCAGCACAGGGCGGACGTGATTCGGGAGATGCGCGACCGACTCTCAGCGTGGGGCCGGGGCTCCGACCCGCGTCCGCTGCGTGTGGTGAGTACCCAACTGGTCGAGGCCGGCGTCGACATCGACTTTCCGGTCGTCTTCCGCGCGCTGGCGGGGCTGGACTCGCTGGCCCAGGCCGCGGGTCGCTGCAACCGCGAAGGTCAGCTCCCCGGCAAGGGCCGCGTCGTGGTGTTCTCGCGCGATCTGCCGGCCACGCTGCATTCGCTGCGCGCCGGCGCGCAGGCTACTCGCAGCGTTCTGGGCGCGAGCCGGCCGGACAGCCTGAGCCCCGACCTGTTCGAACGCTACTTCCCGCTGTACTACGACGGCTTCAGGAGTCGCGATCAGCATGGCATCGTCGAGCACCTGCGCAACAACAGCGACCTGAGCTTCGATTTCCGCACGGCGGCAGGCAAGTTCCGATTGGTTGACGACGAAGATCAACTCGGCGTCATCGTTCCGTACTTGAGCCAGATGCCCGGCGCGCGGCCTGTAGGTCCGTTAATCGAACGCCTGCGCGGCGGCGATACCGATCGGTGGTTACTGCGAGCATTGCAGCGCTACATGGTCACGGCGCGGCGCCGCGACGTCGAGGCTTGGCAGCAGCGTGGCGACGCGCTGGAAGTACAGCCGGGCCTGTTCTTGCTCGTCGACGAGTTGCGCTACGACGCGCGCCGTGGCCTGCTCGCCGAGGGCCGTTCGCTGGGTGCCGCAAGCCTCGTCCAATAGATCCAGCCTGTATATGGGAGACACATGCCGATGAAGACCTACTGCCTCGAAATCTCCGGCGACTTCGCTTGCTTTACCCGCCCAGAAATGAAGGTGGAGCGGGTGTCCTACGATGTGATCACGCCATCGGCCGCGCGGGCGGTGTTCGAGGCGATTTTCTGGAAACCGGCGATCCGCTGGCATGTGCGGCGCATCGAGGTGCTGGCGCCGATCCGCTGGATTAACTTGCGGCGCAACGAGGTGGCCTCGGTCATCTCCACGCGCAACGTGCAGCAGGCCATGGACGAGGGTGAAGGCGATCTTGCAATCCATGTCGAGGACGACCACCAGCAACGCGCCGGCCTTTTCTTGCGGGACGTGGCCTACCGCGTGCATGCCGATCTTGAAGTCCGCTCCGATCGCGGGGATCCCGAACCGCCGCAGAAGTTCTTCGCGATGTTCGAACGGCGCGCCGCCGCGGGCCAGTGCGTGAACCAGCCCTACCTGGGCTGCCGCGAGTTCGCGGCCCGGTTCCGGCTCGTCACAGACCCCACCAGCGAGCGGTCTCCCATCGCCGAGACGCGCGACCTCGGCTGGATGCTGCACGACCTCGACTTCCGCAATCCGGTCGACCCGCAGCCGGTGTTCTTCCGCGCCGAGATGCGTGCAGGCGTCATTGATGTCGATGCGAAGGGGGCTGCACGATGATCCTGCAGGAGCTCGTTCGGTACTACGACCGCAAGGCGCTCGATCCCGATCCGGCGCAGAGATTGCCGAGCCGCGGGCTTGAGGACAAGGAAATCCCGTTCATCATCGAACTTACGGCCGATGGCCAGGTGAATCAGTTGCGCGACACACGCTCGCTCGACGGCAAGAAGTTGCGGGCGCAATCCTTCCTCGTTCCCCTTGGCGAGAAGAAGACCTCGGGCGTGAAGGCAAACCTGCTATGGGACAGCGCCGCTTACGTGATCGGTGTTACGCGCGAGCGCAAGGGCAAAGCCGATGTGACGCCGCCGCAGGCCTATCGAGCCCGAATCGAAGCTCTGCCCGATGCAGTCAAGGCCGATGCAGGCATCCGGGCGGTGTTGGCCGCGCTTGACCGCGACGATTGGTCGGTGCTGCGAGGCAGTCCGCTTTGGCAGGAGATCGAGGAAACCAATCCGGTAATGACGTTTCAGATCGCCGGTGACCGGGAACTGGTGTGCCAGCGACCGGCGGTGGTCGGGGCAGCGACCTCGGTAAACCCTGCTGATGACGCACCGATGGGCTTATGCCTGGTCGACGGGCGCACGCTGCCGATCCAGCGCTTGCACGCGTCTATCAAGGGCGTCTGGGGTGCACAGAGTTCCGGCGCCAACATCGTGTCGTTCAATGCGCGCGCCTTCGAGTCCTACGGAAAGACCGAACGTCAAGGAGAAAACGCTCCGGTCGGTCAGCGTGCCGCGTTTGCCTACACCACGGCGCTCAACTACTTGCTGGCCAAAGATTCGCGCCACCGGGTGCAGGTCGGCGATGCATCGACGGTATTCTGGGCCGACAGTCCGTCGCGCTTCGACGGCGAATTCACGCTCGCCGACTTTTTTGGCGAAAACAAGGACGATCCTGACCGAGGCGTGCGCGCCGTGCAGGCACTCTTCGAATCCCTGAAGAGCGGTCAACTGCCGGTGGGTGAGCGCAATGTCGAGTTTTTCGTGCTCGGCCTCGCTCCCAACGCCGCGAGAATCAGCGTGCGCTTCTGGCTGCGCGCTCCACTGGCTGAGCTGGCGCCGCGCATCGCCCAGCACTTCACCGACCTGCGCGTGGTGCGGCGCTACGATAGCGACCCGGCTGCGCCATCACTGTTCCGCCTGCTGTCGAGCCTAGCGCTGCAGGGCAAGCTCGACAACGTCCCTCCGCGGCTGGCGGGCGAGTGGATGCGGGCCATTCTCGAGGGCCTGCCCTATCCGGCGTTGTTACTCAACGCCGCGGTGAATCGTTGCAAGGCCGAGCAAGACGTCACCTACTTGCGTGCCGCTGTTCTCAAGGCTTGGCTTAACCGCGACTACCGCAGGCAACACCTCGACCTTCCGGCCGATCACAGTCATTTCAAGGACACCTTGGACATGGAACACCCCGACGTGCCGTATCGGCTCGGCCGCCTGTTCGCCGTGCTGGAACGCATCCAGCAGCAGGCGATGCCGGGCATCAACGCCACCATCCGGGATCGCTACTACGGAGCGGCGTCGACCTCGCCGGTGACAGTGTTCACAACTCTGCTGCGCCTGAAAAATGCCCATCTGAAGAAATTGGCCGATGGCCCCTGCGCCTACTTCGAGCGGTTGATCGGAGAGGTCGTCGGACCGATGACTGATTTTCCACGCCAGCTCACCTTGCCCGAGCAGGGCCGTTTCGCCCTCGGGTACTACCACCAGCGCCAAGCCTTCTTTGCTCGCAAGGACGCTGCCGAGACTACTGCCACCCCGGAGGAATGACATGTCCCTGAACCACCGCTACGATTTTGTGCTGCTGTTCGACGTGAAAGATGGCAACCCGAACGGCGATCCCGATGCCGGCAACCTGCCGCGGCTCGATGCCGAGACGGGCCACGGCCTTGTGACCGACGTGTCGCTCAAACGCAAGGTTCGCAATTACGTCGGCATGGTCAAAGAATGCAAGCCGCCGTTCGACATTTACATCAAGGACAAAGGCGTTCTGGAACGCACCCACCGTACAGCCTACGAGGCCATCGGGGCCACCGACGAACTCAGCGACGAAGGCAAGGATGTCAAGAAGAAAGCCAGGCGCAAAGGTAGTGAAGACAGCGTCAGGAAGGCGCGCGACTGGATTTGTCACAACTTTTTCGACGTGCGCACCTTCGGCGCCGTGATGTCTACCGGCGTCAATTGCGGCCAGGTGCGAGGCCCGGTGCAGATGACCTTCGCCCGCTCAATCGATCCGATCGTCGCGTCCGAGCATTCGATCACCCGCATGGCGGTGGCTACGGAGAAAGAAGCGGAGAGCCAAGAAGGCGACAACCGCACGATGGGCCGCAAGCACACGGTGCCCTACGGGCTGTACCGCTCGCATGGCTTCGTTTCGGCGTTTCTCGCCAACCAAACCGGCTTCGGCGACGCGGATCTCGAGATCGTCTTTAAAGCACTGGAAGACATGTTCGAGCACGACCGGTCGGCCGCACGAGGAGAAATGGCGACTCGCGGTCTGATCGTCTTCAAGCATGACTCAGAACTGGGCAACGCTCACGCGCACTCGCTGTTCGACCGCGTCAAGATCAAGCGAAAGGAAGGGGTCGAAGTGCCGCGTGCCTTTTCGGACTATGAGCTGACCATCGACGAGGCCGGCATGTCGGCGGGAATAAAGATCATCCGTCGGCTGTGACGCGGCTTCTTTATCCCCGCTTCGCCCAATACCCCGGCCGCCGGCTGTGGTGGGCGACGGCGAGGATGCGGATGAGATCGGGTTCGAGGCGATAGTGCAGGGAGTAGGGGTAACGCCTCAAGGGAATGGAGCGAGTGTTCCGGGCGCCGGGGGTGCCGAGCCTGGGGAGAGCGAGGAGGAGGCCGATGATTCGCTTGACCTCGCTGTCGAACTCGGCGGCCTGGATCGGTCCTGCTTCGACGAGATACCGGCGGATCGATGCGACGAATTCCTGCTCGGCCGCGGGGTCGAACTCCGCGTTCACCGCTTGCCGTGATTGGCGATCAGTGCGCGGATCTTTGCGAAAACCTCCTCGGCCGGGACGCCTTTGGTCTTTCCCGCTTCGAAGTCGGCGATGCGCCGCGCGATCTCCTCATCCCAGGCCTGCGCAATCTCCTGCGGCGTTCCGTCCGGTTCTCCGTCGATGCTCTCGATCAGCGTGCGGATCAGTTCGTCGCGCTCGGGTGGGTCGAGCTGGAGGGCCCGGGCTTTCAGATCTTCAAGAGTGGCCGACATGGAAAAGATATCGATTGCGGTTGACATTCGCAGTCTAGCCTGATGACGGTCGCAGCGCATCCTCATGGATGAGGGCGACCCGATCCCGATTTCAGCCCTTCAACACTGGTGCTACTGCCCGCGCCAGTGCGGCCTGATCCACCTGGAGCAGGCGTTCGCGGAGAACGTGCATACGCTGCGGGGGCGGGCGGTGCACTCGGCGGTGGATACCCCGGGCCTGGAAACGCGCGCCGGGGTGCGGACCGAGAAAGCGCTGCCGCTGTTTCACGATCGGCTCGGCCTTGCCGGAAAGGCCGATGCGGTGGAATTCGAGGGCGGCGGTATTCCCTATCCGGTCGAGTACAAGCACGGTTCGCGCCACAAGCGGGCGGACATCGCGGCCTGCGACGACGTGCAGCTCGCCGCGCAGGCCATGTGCCTGGAGGCGATGACCGGCAAGCCGGTCGCGGAGGGGGCGCTGTATTACGCCAGGTCGAAGCGGCGTCGTGTGGTGCCTGTCACGCCTGCACTGCGGGCCGAGGTGGAGAAAGCGGCGGCGGAGGTACGCGCGATGCTGGGGTCGGGGGTGCTTCCTTCGCCGACGGCGGACGGCTCGCGCTGCCGCGAGTGCTCGCTGAAGGGAATCTGCCAGCCCGAAGCGGTCGCCGGTCTCGGAGACGAAGCGGACATTCGCGCGCGGCTGTTCGATCCGGAGTCATGAGCGTGCAGGTACTCAACACGCTCTACGTGACGATTCCGGACAGCTACCTCCGGCTGGAGAACGACACGCTGCGCGTCGAGGTCGAGAAGGAGGTCAAGCTTCGCGTTCCGCTGCACCACCTGGGCTCCGTGGTGTGCTTCGGGCATGTCGGCCTGTCCGCGCCGCTGATGCATCGTCTCGCCGAGGACGGCATCGGGCTGGTGCTCCTCGACGACCGCGGCCGCTTCAAGGCCCGCCTGGAAGGCGGCACGGCGGGAAACGTTCTCCTGCGGCAGGCACAGCACCGCAGGGCGGATGAGGCCCCGTTCGCGCTCTCGCTTGCGGGCGCCTGCGTTGCCGGCAAGATCCGCAACGGCAGGCAGGTGCTGCTGAGGGGCGCGCGGGAGGCGAAGGCGCCGGACGATGCTGCGCGCCTGACGCGCGCGGCAGACGATCTCGCGGCCAGCTTGCGCTCGATTCCCGGGGCTTGCGGTCTCGATGCGCTCAGAGGCGTCGAGGGCGACGCTGCGCGCAGGTATTTCGACGCGCTGGCGCTGCTTGTAAGGGCCGACCTGAGAGACGCGTTCCCGATGGACTCGCGCAGCCGCCGCCCGCCCCGCGACCGGCTGAACGCGCTGCTCTCGTTCATCTATTCCATGTGGATGAACGAGTGCCGGTCGGCATGCGAGGCGGTCGGCCTCGACCCGCAGGTCGGATTTCTTCACGCGCTGCGCCCAGGCCGCGCGGCGCTCGCGCTCGATCTGATGGAGGAATTCCGGCCGCTCGCCGACCGGCTCGCGCTTTCCCTGATCAACCGAAACCAGGTCGACGCGGCGAGCTTCGCGGAGAGGGAGGGCGGCGCGGTCATGCTGGAAGGGGACGCAAGGAAGGCCGTCGTCGTCGCCTATCAGGAGCGCAAACAGGAGACCCTGACCCATCCCTTGCTGTCCGAACCCGTTGCCCTCGGGATCATCCCGCTGGTGCAGGCTCGCCTGCTCGCGCGTGCGATCCGCGGCGATGCTGCAGGCTATATGCCGTTTCTCGTGCGTTGAGATATGGCATGCTCGTGATCGTGTGCTACGACGTCAATACCGAGACCAAGGCCGGCCGCCGGCGCCTGCGCCGCGTGGCAAAGGTCTGCGAGGGCACGGGACAGCGGGTGCAGAAATCGGTGTTCGAGTGCAAGGTGGACCTGATGCAATTGGAGGAACTGGAGCGCCGCCTCCTCGCGGAAATCCATATCGAGGAGGATTGCCTGCGCCTTTACCGCCTGCCGGAAACACGCGGTTGCGAGGTGCGCGAGCACGGGAAGTTCAAGGCAGCCGACTTTGATGGGCCGCTTGTTATCTGACCTCGGCGACCGCGAACCCCTAGCTTTCCGGTTGTTCCCAAGAGGTTCGCGCAACTCCCAACTGCCCGAAGTGACTGCACAATTGCCTGGCGGCGTTCGATTTGATGCCTGTATTTCGCGGTACAAGGTCAGGTTCGCGCAATTGCTGAGCCGTTGCGTTTCGAATCAGCAAGGTGCGCGCGAAGCGTCGCCCGCTCCGATCGGGGCGGGCGTGGATTGAAACCTAAGTTTGGCGTGACGCGCGCTGTAAACGAATGTCGCCCGCTCCGATCGGGGCGGGCGTGGATTGAAACAAGGATGCGTGCGCGCGGCTCGGCGCGACGGACGTCGCCCGCTCCGATCGGGGCGGGCGTGGATTGAAACCGCAGAGCGAAATAACGATAGCCTAAATACAACCCGTCGCCCGCTCCGATCGGGGCGGGCGTGGATTGAAACATCTTCCACTGAGGAGAAACAAACATGCCTCTCTTGTCGCCCGCTCCGATCGGGGCGGGCGTGGATTGAAACTTTGTCCTCTGATTGGGTGCGCTTCGAGGTGCAGGTCGCCCGCTCCGATCGGGGCGGGCGTGGATTGAAACCCTGGAGCGAATGCGGGCGCCTCAACGGATCCGCTGGTCGCCCGCTCCGATCGGGGCGGGCGTGGATTGAAACAAGTACGTCCAAGCCAAGGACTCCACTGTCGAGCGTCGCCCGCTCCGATCGGGGCGGGCGTGGATTGAAACTGCGGTGGCGATCTGAAACCCATCGAGTACGTCGGTCGCCCGCTCCGATCGGGGCGGGCGTGGATTGAAACACAGGATACCTACCGAGACGGGTAGCTGCGTGCCTGTCGCCCGCTCCGATCGGGGCGGGCGTGGATTGAAACCTCCTGCCCGAGCGCCTGGTCCGCGAGCTCGTCACGTCGCCCGCTCCGATCGGGGCGGGCGTGGATTGAAACTACGGCCAGCCCGGCCTCGGCAAGTCGCTCGCCAGTCGCCCGCTCCGATCGGGGCGGGCGTGGATTGAAACACGAAGAGCGCGGGCGAGGCCTCGATCGCGGCGCGGTCGCCCGCTCCGATCGGGGCGGGCGTGGATTGAAACACCTTCCTCCTCCTGGACGAACTCGCCACCATCAAGTCGCCCGCTCCGATCGGGGCGGGCGTGGATTGAAACCGCTTCAAGGTGCGCGAGGAGGAGCCCGACGGCGGTCGCCCGCTCCGATCGGGGCGGGCGTGGATTGAAACGCGCACACCGGGGATAGAGACCCGCCTGCCACTGTCGCCCGCTCCGATCGGGGCGGGCGTGGATTGAAACAGCTAAGGAAGCCGCTGTAGCTCGCGCCCAATCAGTCGCCCGCTCCGATCGGGGCGGGCGTGGATTGAAACAAGCTGGGCCTCCAACTCGGACGATGAATCCGCCGTCGCCCGCTCCGATCGGGGCGGGCGTGGATTGAAACCAGGTGCACATGGTGCCGACGGAGCAGGGGCCGAGGTCGCCCGCTCCGATCGGGGCGGGCGTGGATTGAAACTGGTGCGCGTGCTCGCCTACACCATCGCGATCGGCGTCGCCCGCTCCGATCGGGGCGGGCGTGGATTGAAACTTAAAGGCGTTCGCAACATCGGGGAAAAGATCGCGTCGCCCGCTCCGATCGGGGCGGGCGTGGATTGAAACACGCCGAAGCGCTGCGCGCTCGCCGCGCGCTTCAGGTCGCCCGCTCCGATCGGGGCGGGCGTGGATTGAAACAAATCCCACGATTCGAGGTGCGCCTGTCCGCCGGGTCGCCCGCTCCGATCGGGGCGGGCGTGGATTGAAACCTCTACGCCGCCTTCGCCACGGCCGAGGGCTATGTGTCGCCCGCTCCGATCGGGGCGGGCGTGGATTGAAACACGAAGGAACAGGTACTCGCTGCCATCGACGCCGAGTCGCCCGCTCCGATCGGGGCGGGCGTGGATTGAAACTTGATGTCGCGCTGGCACAGCTCGAGGACGCC
>CBDDSA010000064.1:0-11211 GCA_965233185.1 uncultured bacterium | reverse complement strand
CAAGTTCGACCGCTTCTGGGCGCAGGAGGAGGCCTGGCTCCGCAAGCGCATCGTGGCGCGCCGCACCCGCAACGAAGGCCGCGTGCGGCGCCTGGAGCGCCTGCGCGAGGCGCGCGCCGCGCGGCGCGCGCGGGCCGGCAGCGTGAAGCTGAGCATCGGCGAGGGCCAGCGCTCGGGCAAGCTGGTGTGCGCGCTCACCGGCGTGTCGCTAAGCTACGGCGGCCGGCCGATCGTCAAGGACCTCGACCTCATCGTGAGCCGCGGCGACCGCCTGGGCCTCGTCGGCCCCAACGGCGCCGGCAAGACCACCGTGCTGAAGCTCATCCTGGGCACGCTCGCCCCCGATGCCGGGCAGGTGCGCCTGGGCACCAACGTGCAGCCGGCCTACTTCGACCAGATGCGCGAGGGGCTCGACCCCGAGAAAACCGTGGCCGAGTCGGTCGAAGGCACCGAGAAGCACGTCATCAGCTACCTCTCGGACTTCCTGTTCCCGCCGCGCCGCGCGCACTCGCCGGTGCGCATGCTCTCCGGCGGCGAGCGCAACCGCCTGCTGCTCGCGCGCCTGTTCGCCCGCCCGGCCAACGTGCTGGTGCTGGACGAGCCGACCAACGACCTCGACATCGAGTCGCTCGAGCTGCTGGAAGCGGCGCTGCAGGACTATTCGGGCACGCTGCTCCTCGTCTCGCACGACCGCGCCTTCCTCGACAACGTGGTCACGCAGACCCTCGCCTCCGAAGGCGGCGGCGCGTGGAAGGAATACGCCGGCGGCTACAGCGATTACCTGCGCCAGCGCGCCCCCGCCCCCCTGATAAGGGGGGAGAGAGCCGCAGGCGAGCGGGGGGTTCGAAAAACCAAGGCCAAGCTTTCGTATAAAGAAGCGCGCGAGCTCGAGGCGCTGCCCGGCGAGATCGAGGCCCTCGAGGCGGAGCAGAAGGTGCTGGTGGAGAAAATGCACGCGCCGGACTATTACCGCCAGCCGCCCGAGGCGCTGCGCGCCGACCAGCAGCGCAGCGCGGCGATCGAGGTGCTGCTGCTGGAGAAGCTCGAGCGCTGGGAAACACTGGAAGCGAAGGCGAAGCAGGCGTAAATCAACGCGTCAAAGGCTGTACACTGGCGGCACTTTCCAAATGGGCCGCGCCATGCAGGTTCGTCCGTACGATTACATCCCCAGCAGCCTGGTCAAGGAAGACCTGGTGGTCGGCACCGGCGCCACGGCGCATGCCGGCGACGACGTCGTGGTGCACTACGTCGGCCGGCTGGACAACGGCCAGCAGTTCGACTCGAGCCGCGCGCGGCGCGACCCGCTCGACTTCGCGCTCGGCGCGGGCGACGTCATCAAGGGCCTGGACGAGGGCATTCCGGGCATGAAGGTCGGCGGCAAGAGGAAGCTCCACATCCCGGCGCGCCTCGCCTACGGCGAGCACGGCCTGGCCGGGGTGATCCCGCCGGGCGCGGCGCTGCTGTTCGAGGTGGAGCTGCTCGAGATCCTCGGGCCGCGCCAGGCGCCGATTCCGATCGGCGTATGAATCCGGTCTTCGAGCTGGTCGCCACCGCCCTGGCCGCCATCAAGCGCACGGGCGCGGCGCCGCAGGGCAAGCTGGAGGCCGCCAGACCCTGGAACGCGCAGCTCCTCAAGCAGCTCGAGTGGCGGCGCTTCGAGGAGCTGTGCGCCGCCTGCTTCCAGGCCGAGGGCTACGCGGCGCGCATCGCGCGCACCGCCGCCGACGGCGTGGTCGACATGCACCTGTGCCCCGCCGGATCCGACACGCCGTCGATCCTCGTGCAATGCAAAGCCTGGGACGCCTATCGCGTGGGCATCGAGCCGGTGCGCCGGCTGCGCGCCGCCATGAGCGCCTCGCGCATCGGCGAAGGCATGCTGGTGAGCTCCGGGCGCTTCACGCCCGAGGCGGCCGACTTCGCGAGCAAGCAGTCCATTCGCCTGGTCGACGGCACCGCGTTCCTGGCGCGCCTCGCGGCGCTGCCGCCGGAGAAATCCCACGCCCTGCTGAAATTCGCCACGCAGGGCGACTACCTCACGCCGACCTGCCCGGCCTGCTCGATCAAGATGGTGTCGCGCAAAAGCACGCGGCAGGGCCGCAAGTTCTGGGGGTGCAAGAACTACCCCCAGTGCAAGCAGACCCTGCCGGCGGTGATGACGCCTTAGACGTTAGTTAGTCCCGGCTAGAGCGGCGACCGTCGTACTTGCCGCTCGACTCGTCGCGGTGCTTGTTGTTCTCCCAGCCCTTGTGCCAGCCCTTGTTGCCGCGCCGGCGATCGTCGTCGTCATCATCGTAGCGCGAGCCGCCGCTGGAGGCGTTCCGGTCGCGGTCGCGGCGCGAGTAGCGGTCGTGGTCGCCGGAACGATTGCGCTTGTTGTCGCCGTATTGGCGGTTCTGCTCGTTGCTCGCGTCGCGGCCGGCCTGGCTCGACTGGTTGTTGGTGCCGGACTGCTGGCTCTGCTGGTTGCCGCTGCCCACGGCGCTCTGGTTCTGCTCGCCGCTTTGCACGGTGTTGCCGGCGGTGTTTCCCGAGCCCGATTGCGTATTCGCCTGGCTGTTGTCGCCTTGCGTAGTGCTCTGGTTCTGCTGGCCGCTCTGCGTCGTGGTCTGGTTGTCGTTGCCGTAGACCTGGGTGCTCTGGTTGCCTTCGCCGATCTGCTGGCTGTTCTGCACGCCGCGCTGCTCCACCGTGACATCGCCGGTCTGCGGCAGCTTCGGCGTCTGCACGTTCACCTGCGCGAGCGCGGCCTGCGCGAACGCGATGGCAACGGCGCCCGCGAGGGCGGTAGGTACGAATTTCATGCACTTCCTCCTGTTGGTTTACAAATGCCCAATGCGGGCGGTGCGCAGAGACCCGCAAGGGCCGTTCCACGATGGCGCGCGATTCGACATCCGGAATGGCGGTCAACCGCGCTTTTCGGCGCGCGTTAGCGATCGCCTTTTTTCTCCCAGCCCTTGTGCAGGCCCTTATTGCCTTGCGCGGCCTTGTTGGCGCGCCGGTTATCGCGGCTCTGCTGATCGGTGCTGCCGGCCGAGCTCTGCTGCTCCTGCGTGCCGCTTTGCGTGGTGGTCTGGTTCTCGTTGCCGTACACCTGGGTGCTCTGGTTGCCGTCGCCGACCTGGCTGCTGTTCTGCGTGCCGCGCTGCTGGATCACGGTGGCGCCGGCCTGCTCGGGCTGCGCTGCGGCCATCTGACACCGAACGAGGCGGCCATGAAGCCGGACAGAACTGCGGGTAGCACTTTCCTCACGTGGGTCTCCTGTTCATGAATCCGCTTGCGCGGAGGTGCCCTTCCCCCGCAACCCCCATTCCACCGTCGCAAGAAGGGGCTTTCACCATTCAAAACCGTTCAGGTTTAGAGTGCGGCGATGGCCACCTCATTTGATGCCCTCGTCATCGGCACCGGCCAGGCCGGGCCGGCGCTCGCGGCGCGCTTGGCGAGCGCCGGGATGAAAGTCGCCGTCGTGGAGCGCCACAAGTTCGGCGGCACGTGCGTGAACGACGGCTGCACGCCGACCAAGGCCATGGTGGCGAGCGCGTACGCGGCGCACCTGGCACGGCGTGCGGGCGACTACGGGGTGGTGCTCGGCGGCGCGCCGCGCGTGGACATGGCGCGCGTGAAGGCACGCAAGGACCAGATCGTCGGCAAATCCAGCCAGGGCGTCGAGAAGTGGATGGAGGGGCTGAAGGGCGGCAAGGTCTACCGCGGCCACGCGCGCTTCACCGGAAAGAACAGCGTGGCCGTGAACGGCGAGACGCTGACCGCGGAAAAAATCTTTGTCGACGTGGGCGGCCGGCCGCTGGTGCCGAAAATGCCGGGGCTCGACACGGTGCCCTACCTCACCAACGTGACGATGATGGACCTCGATTCCGTCCCGGAGCACCTGCTCGTCATCGGCGGCAGCTACATCGGCCTGGAGTTCGGGCAGATGTTCCGCCGCTTCGGCTCGCGCGTGACGGTGGTGGAGATGGGACCGCGCCTGGTCGCTCGCGAGGACGAGGACGTGTCGCGCGAGATCGAAAGCTTCCTGCGCGACGAGGGCATCGGTTTGCGCCTGAGCGCCGAATGCCTGAGCGTGCAGAAGGAGGCGCACGGGCTGTCGGTGGGGCTGGGCTGCCAGGAAGGCGCGCCGCGCGAGCAGGCCACGCACCTCTTGCTCGCCGTGGGGCGCGTGCCCAATACCGACGACCTGGGGCTGGAGGCGGCCGGCATCCGCACCGACAAGCGCGGCTACATCGAGGTGGACGAGGCGCTGCGCACTTCCAACCCGAACGTCTGGGCGCTGGGCGATTGCAACGGCAAGGGCGCCTTCACCCACACCGCCTACAACGACTACGAGATCGTCGCCGACAACCTGCTTTCCGGCGCGGGGCGCAAGTACACCGACCGCGTGCCGGTGTATGCGCTCTACACCGACCCGCCGCTAGGGCGCGTGGGCATGGGGGAGGCGGAGATCCGCAAGGCCGGCCTCAAGGCGCTGGTGGGCAAGCGCCCGATGACGCGCGTGGCGCGCGCCGTGGAGAAGGGCGAGACGCGCGGCTTCCTGAAAATCCACGTGGAGGAATCCAGCCGGCGCATCCTCGGCGCGAGCCTGCTGGGCACCGGCGCCGACGAGGCGGTCCACTCGCTGATCGACGCGGTGTACGGGAAGCTCCCGTACACCGCGTTCCAGCGCCACGTGCGCATCCACCCCAACGTGAGCGAGCTGCTGCCCACGGTGCTGGAGAACCTGCAACCGCTGTAGTGGCTTCTTACCTGTAGTGGCTTCTTACCTGTAATGCTTCCTTATTTCTCTATCTTGAGCTCGTTCTTGACCCGCTTCACGCCTTCCACCCTGGAGGCGACCTGCGCCGCCCGGGCGCGCTCGGCGCGGGTCTTGACCACGCCGGTGAGCTCGACCACGCCGTCGTCGGTCGCCACGCTGATGTCCATCACCTTGAGCGAGGGCTCGCTGTAGATCGCCTTTTTCACCTTGGCCGTGGTTGAGGCCTCGTCGAAGAAGGCGCCGGTGCTGGCGCAGCCCGACAGGCCGAGGAGCGAGGCGGCAAAAGCGACTGCCATGAGCTTTTTCATGCGTATCTCCCTTATGGAAACAATGCCCTGTCAGGATTACAGCCCGGGACCCCACCCGGGTAGGAACAATTGCTTAGAATCGTCCCCATGAAGCCCGCCTACGACCCCGCCGCCGCCTTCGACCTCGACGTTACCGAGCAGGAATTCCGCCGCACGGCACGCGGGCGCACCCTGATGGCGCGCATTTACCGGCCGCGGGGCGCCGGGCCCTTCCCGGCGCTGCTCGACCTGCACGGCGGCGCCTGGAACGACAAGGACCGCCTTGCCAACGAAACCATGGACCGCGTGGTCGCCGCGAGCGGGGTGCTGGTGGTCGCCATCGACATGACCCTCGCTCCCGAGGCGCCCTACCCGGCCTCGGTGCAGGACGCGAACTACGGCGTGCGCTGGGTGAAATCGCGCGCCACGGCCTGGGGCGGCGATCCGGCAACCGTGGGCGTGCTGGGCAGCTCCACCGGCGGCCACATCGCCCTGCTGCTGGGCATGCGCCCGCGCGATGCGCGCTACAGCGCGATCCCGCTCACCGGCGGCTCGAGCATCGACGCGACGCTCGCCTACGTCGCCACGCGCTCGCCGATCAGCGACCCCTACGCGCGCTTCCAGCAGGCCGAGAAAATCAAGCGCGAGCCCATGGTGCAGAAGACCAGGAAGTGGTTCGTGCCATGGGAGACCATCTTTGAGGCGAACCCGCAGCACATCCTCGAGCGGCGCGAGAAGGTGGCCCTGCCGCCGCTGCTCATCATGCAGGGCGCGCTCGACGACAACGTGCTGCCCGTCTTCCAGGAGAAGTTCGCCGCGTCCTACCGCGCCGCCGGCGGCGACTGCCAGCTCGAAATATTCGAGGGCTGCGAGCATTTGTGGATCGACACCCCCGGCCCGCACACCGACCGCGCGCACGCCATGGTGAAAGCCTTCATCGCGCGCAACCTTCGCAGCCTGCAGCGCGCCGCCTGAGCGTGAACCACTTGTAGTCCCGCGCCCTAATGGCGCGGTGCTTGCGTTGGCCTGGGCTCCAAGTTTTATTTTCTACCTAACGGAGATTCCCATGGCCGTAACCAAGACCTATGAGCGCCCGGACGTCGACACCGGCACCCGCAACGTCAGCCGCACGCGCAGCTTCAGCCCCGTCGACTGGATCGCGATGATCCTGCTCATCGTCGGCGGCATCAACTGGGGCCTCGTCGGCCTGATGCAGTTCGACCTCGTCGCCGCGATCTTCGGCGGCCAGGACAGCACGCTTTCGCGCATCGTCTACGTGCTGGTGGGCCTCGCTGCCCTCTACAGCATCTACACCGCGATGAAGATGAACAGCCGCAATTCGTAGGTTGAAGTCAGCCGGAGGCCCAAGCGCGTGGCATCGTGCCTAACGCGTTTGGGACTCTGGTTTAGATGCGAAGGATGGCAGCATTAGTCTGCCACCTCGTACTCAATGCCATGGTCGGCCGGAAGCATGGCTAGGATGCCTTTCACCGCCTCTTCGGTTCGTAGGCCCCACTGGTTGGTGAATGCATAGGTTTTATTGTCGGCATAAAACAGCTCGGAATCGTCGCAAAAGTACCGGTCTGCCACATCTCCGAGGCTTTGCACGAACTGACTGCTGTCAATCCGGCCGGGCTGCACATGGAATTGCCTACGAGCGGACCTCCATGGAATGGCCTTGGCGATGTCGTCCGGTGTTTTGCCAAGTCGAATCGCTTCCCGAACGACTGAAAGATGGCCCGCTGTGTTGGCTTCCCGACGTTCTCGGCTTTGTTGCTGAATGGCGATTTGGAACTCCGCTGCTTCCGGCAAAGGTATTACCTGCTGTACGTCCAGAAGAACGCGGTCGCCATAGCTATAGGGCCTTAGACGAACGCAAGTCACGTCGAGGCCTTGGCTGTTCAGCCAAAGCACGGAGGAAGTTATTTCTTTGAGAACTCCGCCGAGGCAAGCACTATGCGAACCGACCCGCTCAATTGTGGCTTCTCCGTGCCCAAGAAGGAGAGGATGGCTTCGGCTGGGTCGACAGTGGAACCGCGGAGTAGCAGGTACTTTCGGTGCGCCTCGACGGCTTGCTCGAACGTCATCGTTGAAACCATTGCGGCATACCGAATGGACTGCACCTCCATGTGGCCGCCGTCCTCCGAAGCGCTTAAGCTCGATGACGACAAGGGTGCCATCTTTGTCCAGGCCCAAAAGGTTGATGCGGCGGCTGCTTTCGACCCAATCGCCGAACTCTTCTGCAAGAACCATCGTGTCCGGAGATATGACGTCAATACATTCACGAAGCAGGCGTTGGACATCTCGCCGCTCCTGAAGCTTTTGCAAGGAGAAAGAGGTTTGCGGTAGACGGACGATTGCGTCTTTGGTCATTTCAAAGATCGGCACGGTTCGCTCCCTGAGACGTTGTAACTATTGGGGCTCTGACCCCGATTTTCGCAGGACGCGGGCCCGCCAGCCGGCGGCGCCGGCGACCAGGCCGCAGCCGGCGGCGAGGATGAACGCGACGGTGTAGGTGCCGCTCGCGTCGTACAGGCTGCCGGCGAACCAGGGCCCGACCGCGCTGCCCATGGCGTTGCCCATCAGGCCCACGCCGACGATGGAGCCGAAGTGCGGGCCGCTGAAGCGGTCGGCCATCATGGCGGGCGTGATGGCGGCGGTGACGGAGTACCCCACGCCAAGGAGCACCGCGTAGCCGTAGGCGCCCCAGCGCGTGGGCGCCGCGCCCAGGCCGAGCAGCACGAAGGTGCTCGTCACCAGGATCGCGATCCCGGCGACGTACACCACCTCGCGCTCGATGCGGTCCGAGAGCCAGCCGCCGCCGGTCTTGCCCACGATGCTGGCGAAGCCCACCACGCCGACTACCGAGGCCGCGACGATGGCCGCCAGGCCGTGGTCGACGAGGTAGGCCACCTGGTGCACGTGCAGCGTCTGCGAGGCCACGTTGCCGAAGAAGTACGCCGCCATCAGCAGCCAGAACGGCTGCGTGCGCATCGCCTCGCGCAGCGTCATCGCATGCATCGGCGAACGGATGGGGTCAGAGCCCGATTCTGCTTGGTTTTGTTTTATGGGGCTCTGACCCCGAATTTTGGTTAGAAGAATTGAAGAAGGCACGATCCAAAGCACCGCCAGCACCCCCAGCACCCGGAACGCCGTGCGCCAGCCGAACGCGTCGATGAGGAGCTGGGTGAGCGGCACCACGAGCAGCATGCCCACGCCCACGCCGGAGCTGATGATGCCGATGGACAGCCCCAGGCGCTCGGGGAACTCGCGCTGCACGTGCACCAGCGCCGGCACCCAGCCCGCCGCCGCCACGGCCACGGCGGTGAGCACGCCGAAGGCGAGGTACAGATGCACCGGCGTGGCGATGAAGCTGTCGGCGAAGAGCGCGAGCGCCATGGCCACGCCGCCGCCCGCCATCACGCGCAGCGGCTTGAAGCGCGCGCACAGCGCGCCGATCAGCGGGTTCACGCCGCCGTGCACCAGGGTGAACACCGAGAAGGCGCCGGCCAGCACCGAGCGGCTCCAGCCGAAGTCGGCGAGCAGCGCGACCAGGAACACGCTGTAGGCGTACCAGATGCCGTAGGCGAGCGCGAGCGTGAGCGCGATCACGCCCAGGGCGGCATGGCGCCCGCTGATGCTCAAGGTACGCAATTCGGAGCCAGAGCCCCGATTATTTCAGATTCGCGTCAGGCCTGAGACGGCCGGTTCTGCACGCGCAGGCGGTTCTTGACCGCGGATACGCCGGACACCGCACCGGCAAGCTCGCCCGCCTTCACGACGTCGTCGAGCGAGCGCACGAAGCCGCTGAGGCTCACCACGCCACTTTGCGTGTCGACCTTGATGTGCATGCGGCGAAGCACCGGGTCGCGCGCGAGCGCCCCCGCCACCTGCGTGGTGATCGCGGCGTCCGGCGCGGCGGGCTTGTCCTGCGCCAGCGCGCCGCCCACGGCGAGCATCCCGGCCAGCAGCAGGGCCCGGCCTTTCACAAGGACCGCTTCGGCACCGGCTGGCGCCGGTGCAGCGGCCGGAAATACCCGGACGACAGCCGCTCGACCATTGCAACGTAGTCGGCAAAGGCACGGGCCGGCAGGAGCTCGGCCTGGAATGCGGGGGCGCGGCCGGTTTTCACGGCAGTGCGGTGTCTCACAGCTTGTTCAGCGCTTCGGCGCAGGCCTGCGCGACCTGGCGATTCGGCTCGACCTTCGGGTTGCCGGGCATGGTCGCCCAGCCGCCGGCGCTGATGAAGTCGCCCTGCTCCCAGCTTTTGACTTCCTTCAGCGCCGTGAGCCGGCCGCGCGCCTCGGGCCCGCGCTGGAACTGCGACACGCAGATCGGCACGAGCGAGGCGATGACCGCCTGCTCGGCGCGCTCGGAGGCGAGGCGCTCGGCGTTGGCGCCGGAAACCCAGCCGCCCCAGTTGAAGCCCACGATGGCGAGGGTGGCGGCGCCTGCGACCGCTCCCCACAGGAATGGCTCGGTTTTCTCGGGAAACTTCGGCATTTTCATGGTTTTCCTTCTCCTTGGACCGGACAGGCTACTCCAAAGCCGCGCCCGCGTCTGTGCGTTGGCCCGCATAAGTGCGAGAACGAACAGAGCGCCGCCTGTGCGCATGACACACTCGCCCATGGACTATTTCGTGTGGATCCTGGTGGGCAGCCTGGTGGGCTGGATCGGCTATGCGCGCTTCAACTTCAACGAAGAGCGCGGCCGCAACGTGTCGATCCTCATCGGCGCGGCGGGCGCGCTCGTCGGCGCGGAGATGGTCGCGCCGATGTTCGTCGCCATGCCGGCGGGCGAGTTCCCCGTGTTCGCCATTTTCCTCGCCGCGGGCGCGGCCACGGTCGCGCTGGTGCTGGGCAACCTCGTGTCCGAGCGCTGGGGCGTCTAGCTCGCCACCACCCGCGCGATGAACGCGATCAGCTCCTCCTCGACGAGCTGCTTGGTGACCTTCTCGAGGGTGAAGGCATCCTTGCCGCCGGCGAGGCCGCCCTGCGCCTGCGGCTCGCCGGAGTGGATCCATACCGTCTTGTTGTAGTGCCGCGTGCTCACCGACAGCGAGCGCTGGTCCTCGTGCAGCGGCGCCTTGGTGCCCATCGGCACGATGCGCATGGTGATGCCCGCCTCGGCGATCCTGCCCTCGCTGCCGCCGACGAACTCCTGCTCGGTGATGCTGTAGCGGTGCCCGCGCTCCTCGAGCAGCGCCCCGGCGGTCTCGAACACCGGCCGGATCACCTGGCGGCGCAGGTCGATGAAATCGGTGAGGAAGCGCGCTTCCTCTTCCCGGGTGCGCTGCTCGCGCTCGAGGTCCCCGCGCCTGCGCGCGTCGTATACATCCAATAGCTTGGTGAGGGCTTCCTGCATGTGGTCGGCCATGCAGGCATTGTCCGCTCAATCTAGGCGATGCGCTCGCCGAACTTCGCCAGCGCGCGCGGCGACAGCGTGAGGCCCAGCCCCGGCGCCTGGTTGAGCTTCATGCGGCCGTTGCGGATGGCGGGCGGATTCTCGAACAGCTCCGCCTGCAGCGGATCGCGCTCCGGGTCGGTAAAAGCTTCCACGATGCAGCCCGCGGGGCTGCCGGCGACGATGTGCGCGTGCAGGAAGCAGTCGTGGTGCGGCGCGACCTGCACGTGGTTCAGCTCGCACAGCGCGGCGAGCTTGCGCAGCTCGTGAGCTCGCTTTCGCCCGCCGAGAGCGGGATGCGCGTTTTCTGCGCGAGGAGCTTCAGCATGCGCCGGTCGTCCTCCCAGCGCACCGGCTCCTCCAGCCAGCGCGGCCCGAGCGGCTCGAGCAGATGCGCCGCCTCGATCGCGGTGTCGAGGTCCCAGGCGCGGTTGGGGTCCACCATGAAAGCGCAATCCCTGCCGATCACCTCGCGCATGAGCGCCAGGCGCTCGGTGTCCTCGGCGAGAGGAATGCCGCCGGCCTTCGCCTTGAACCCGGTGTGCCCCTGGTCGAGCAGGCGCTGCACCTCGTCGCGCAGCTGGCGTGGTCCTTGTTGTCGCGGTAGTAGCCGCAGGTCCAGTGCGGCCGCGCCGGCGCCGGCGCGCGCAGGGCATAGGCTTCGATGCGCGTGATCTTCATGGCCCAATGATAGATCGGGGTCAGAGCCCGATCCCGGATTCGAGTTCGGGCTCTGACCCCGATTTCGACTTTGAT
>CBDDSA010000063.1:0-3036 GCA_965233185.1 uncultured bacterium | reverse complement strand
TCACAGGACCCCAATGGCCATCCTGCAGCTGACCGAAGAGCAGATCCGCGACTGGACCCGGCGCCAGAAGGACGAGTGGTGGCTCAGGAACGTGTTTCGCGGCGACATGCCGCAGCTCACGGTGCGCTCGGCGATCACCGGCTTCCTGCTGGGGGGCGTCCTCGCGGCCACGGCGCTCTACATCGCGGCCAAGACCGGCATCACCATCGGCGTGGGCCTCACCTCGGTGATCCTCGCCTTCGCCATCTACCGCATCCTGAATTCCATGGGCATCGCCGAGGACTTCACCATCCTCGAGAACAACTGCACGCAGTCGATCGCGACCGCCGCGGGCTACATGGTGGCGCCGATGATCTCGGCGCTTGCGGCGTACATGCTGGTGACGGAGAGGATCATCGTGTGGTGGCACATGATCGCGTGGATGGTGGTCTGCTCGGTGCTCGGGGTGCTGGTGGCCTTCCCGCTCAAGCGGCGCTTCATCAACGAGGAGCAGCTGCCGTTCCCCGAAGGGCGAGCGGCCGGCGTCGTGCTCGACGCGCTCTACACGGGCGCGGCGGCGGCCGGCATGTACAAGGCGAAGCTGCTGGCGTTCACCGCGCTCGCGGCGGGCACCTACCAGGTGATGATCAGCGACGGCTGGATGCGCCTGCTGCAGTTCAAGCTGCTGCGCATGGACCAGTGGCTCGGCATGAAGGAGCCGTGGACGTTCCACGACCGCATCGATTCCTATTACTACGCGGCCTCGAGCTACATCCCGAAGATCCTCGGCACCGACATCCGCGTGCTGGGACTCAGGCTCACGGTGGACCTGGCGATGTTCGGCGTGGGGGGCCTCATGGGGATCAAGGTCGCCACCAGCGTGCTGCTGGGGGCCTTCATCAACTTCGTCATCCTCGCGCCGATCATGATCCAGCACGGCGACATCGTGGCGCGCGTGGCGCCCAACGGGGCCGTGGTGCCGATCTCGCGCGCCGAGATCGTGAACCAGTGGTCGCTCTGGTGGGGCGTGACCATGATGGTGGTGGGTTCGCTCGTGAGCCTGCTCGCGCGGCCCGAGATCTTCACCAGCGCCTTCAGGAACCTGGGCAAGAAGAAGGATGGCGCCTCCGACGTCCTGGCGGGCATCGAATTCCCGCTGTGGATCTCGGCGATCGGGATCCCGATCTTCTCGGTGCTGGCGGCGATGGTCTCGCACTACTTCTTCGGCGTGCCCTGGCTGCTGGCCTTCATCTCGCTGCCGCTCATCTTCGTGCTGAGCGTCATCTGCACGAACTCGATGGCGCTCACCTCGTGGACGCCGACCGGGGCGCTGTCCAAGATCACCCAGTTCACCATGGGCGCGATCGACCGCGCCAACCCGGCGAGCAACCTGATCCCCGCGGGCATGACGGCGGAGGTCGCGTCGAACTCCGCCAACCTGCTCTCGGACATCAAGCCCGGCTACATGCTCGGCGCAAAGCCGCGGCAGCAGGCCTGGGGCCATGTGATCGGCATCCTGTCGGGCGCCATCTGCTGCGTGCCGCTCTTCTTCCTGCTCTTCCTGCCGCCGGACGCGAACGGCGTGCGCTCGACGGCTACGATCATCTCGGAGCAGTTCTCGATGCCCGCGGCGATCCAGTGGAAGGGTGTCGCGGAGCTCATCACTAAGGGCCTGCAAGCGCTTCCCTGGACGGCCATCGTCTCGATGATCGTGGCGGCGATCTGCGCGGTCGCCATCGAAGTGGCCCGCATCGTGACCAGGCAGCGCTTCCCGCTCTCCGCCGTGTCGATCGGCCTGGGCGTGGTGCTGCCGCCCGAGGCCTCCCTCGCCATGTGGATCGGCGCAATGATCTTCTGGTGGGCGGGACGCCGCAATGCGACGCCCGGCACCCGGGGCCACACGTTCTGGGTGGACGGCGCCGAGCCCATCTGCGCGGGCCTCATCGCCGGCTCCGCCCTGGTCGGCATCGGCAACGCGGTGGTCAACGTCCTGCTGTGATAAATGGAGTCTGACCCCATTTATGATCGCTCGGCGTTCAAGCCAGGCGAAGCCGCCGGCTACGAGCCAGGCGAATAGCCCGAGGCCGATGTACCAGGCGGCGTCGAACAGCTTGTTGGAGTCCTGAAGGTAGTTCCGCGCCGGGTCTTCGGGCAGGTAGAGCACCTCCAGTTTGCTGCCGGGCCCGGGGGCGCTGATCCCCCTGGACCGGGTGTAGATCCCGGTCGAGCGCACGGGGCCTTTCGGGGTCCTGAACTCATAAGTGACTTCGAAGACGTTCCTCTTGAAGGGCGTTATCAGGTCGCGCAGCCACAGGCGCTCCGCCGAAACGACGTCGGCGCTCGCCGGCATCCCGCCGCCGTAGGCGAGGCGCTCGCGGATCAGGGACCCGCCCATGTAGATCGGCACCGCGCCGACCGCAACCACGGCGGCGACGGCCGCGGCGACGGACAGCGCCCTGGCCTTCATTCCTGCAGCTCCTCGCTGTCGAAGACCAGCAGGTCCACGCCGCCGCTGGCGAATTTCGCCAGGTCGGCGCCCGTGGCCTGGCCCTCGGGAGACGAAAGCGCCGCCTGGATGCCCTGCATGGAGTCGAAGGAAAGGATCGCGGCCAGGTGGAACTCGGAGGTGCCCTGCGGCGTGGCCACCGGGCCCCGACTCACTTCGTAGCGCGTCAGGCCCGGGAGCGTTCTGGCGAGCGGCACGTGCTTTTCGAAGTAGTACGCATCGAAGTGGGCCACGTCCTGGGGATGGCGGTAGAGGGCTATCAGCTTGGCCACGGGGATCTCTCCGGCGGGAAGGAACGCGGATTGTAGACTGGCGCTGTTAGGTTTCCCCGCGCCGCCCGGTCCTATGGACATGTTCGCCTCTTCGCGAAGAGCCCATTTCGAGACAGTCGTCCGCGCCTATGCGAACGACCTGTTCCGCTACCTCTATTGGTTATGCCGCGACCGCAACCTCGCCGAGGACCTCTCGCAGGAGACTTTCGCCCGCGCCTGGGCGGCGTGGGAAGGCCAGCGCGACGAGAAGGCGCTCAAGGCCTGGCTCTTCACCATCGC
>CBDDSA010000062.1:0-28493 GCA_965233185.1 uncultured bacterium | reverse complement strand
CACTCGGGGTTGAGCGGCGCGATCGGCGCCTCGCCGCGTGCGAACTGGTCGGCGAGCGTCATGGTGCGCGCCTCCCGCGCCTCCCGTTCAGGTTGCGTGAGCACCCTGCGCACGACGATGCGCTCGCGGTCCGAGCCGGCCGCGGTGCGGATGTCGGGAAACGGAGGGTCGTGGGACAGACCCCCCGAGCCGACGTACGCAATGCGGCGCGTCCCGGAGGCGAAATGGCGGCCAATCGAGCCGCCAAGCCTGCGCGCCCGCCCGAGGGCGGAAGAGGAGGCGAGGCGCAGTTGATGAACACGGGAATTGTTTGAACGCCGGGCGGCAGGATGCGCTCGGCGATCTGCATCACCGCGTGATCCACGCGCATGTCGTGGGATACCGCCGGATCGAAGCCATCTGCAAGCAGGTGCTCATGCAGCCGGTAGGCGGCTTCGCCATCGACCTCCAGGGAGCCGGCACTCGTGCCGAAGTCGCCCACACCGCTTGCCCGGGCGCCCACGCAGAAGGCTGGCATCAAATCATAGAAGAACCCGTTGTAATGATCGGGGGTGAAAAGCACGACAAGCTGGGGCGCGAACGCGGCAAGCGCGCGGCACGCATCGGCGAGCGCGCGGGCGACGGCCGGCCCGCGTTCGTCGCCGAGTGGCCGAAGCCCCATCGCCGGGGAGTGCGAAATGCATTGAGCCAATGCTTTCATCGCGGCGCCGCATCGCGCAAAAGTCGCTCGTATCGGACACCGCGCACGCAGATCATGGACGGGCGCTCGATCCAGGCCGTTTTGTAGTCGCCGTTCCTCGGCAGCTCAATCTCTTTGCCGAGGCACCTCCAGGTGGCATAGCGGCAATTCTTCCGCGCGGCTTCAAAGATGACTCGTCCGGGTTTGTGGATGACGTCCCTTTCACATGCACCCGAGCAGGAAATCGAGATGCAAGCGGTTGAAGGTTTCGGCGTCCTCGAACTGGGGCCAATGGCCGCAGTCCTTCATGAGTACGAAGCGGCTGTTCGGGATGAAAGAGGCGATCTCCTCGCCGATCTTCGCCGGCGCCGTAGGATCGTGCGTGGTCCAAAGCACGAGCGTCGGCGCGCCAATGCGGCGATAGTCATCGGCGTCGATCATGTTACGGCGGCGGATGCCCATCTCCTGCAGGCACAGGATGCGCTCCATGGTCTTTGCGAAGCCAGGCTGCTGGTAGATCGCGAGGCGCACCGCCACTAGGTCATCGGTCACCGAGCGCTTGTCCGCCATGAGGAACTCGAGCCGTGCCTTGACCGTCTCCCAGGAAGGGTTCTGCACCGCCGCGAGTGTGACCTTTTTTATCCGCTCCATGACCTCGGGAAAGGCCGTATAGCCACCGGCGGTGTTCAGCACCAGCCGGTCCACGCGCTCCGGATGGCGTAGCGCAAAGGCCGCGCCAACCCACCCACCGAGCGACTCGCCGCTGATGTGGGCCTTGCGTGCGCCGACGACGTCGAGAAAGGCCTTGAGGTGCGCCACGTAGTCGGCGATCTCGTAGCGCTGACTCTCCGGCTTGTCTGATAAACCATGGCCAACGAGGTCGAGGGAATACACGTGGAAGTGCCGGGCGTGCGCCGCAATGTTGCGCGAGTACGACTCGGCGTGTCCTCCCGTGCCATGAATTAGCACCAACACGGGCGCGCCCGCTAAGCCCGCCTCCAACACACGGGTGCGCACTCCGCCGGCGTCGATCCATCGCTGCTGAAAAGCTTGACCGAGGAAATCGGTCCATATGCTTCTGTAATTAGACATAGGAGCAGCATATTAAAGAGCGGGATGCCCACCAAGCGGTTTTCGCGACGAGGGTGCACAATGCAAATTTAGCTGGACGCCCCCGACGTTCCGCCAGGATTAGTCGCGCCGTGATGAGCCAGTCGATGCTTCGCACGATCAGGTCCGCCCCATTCGCCTTGGTCGTGGATCTGTCGTGACTCACGGCTGCCATGACGCCCCCGCGGTTGAGTCAGATCCATTGAAGGACGGCACGCTCGTATTGCGGCTCATTCGCTCTAACCTCTCGCATGTCGGGTTCACGCATCGATGCTATCCCAGCACGGCCTCGCTCAGAGCAGCTCGCGCCGTGCAAGCGCGCGGAGCCGGCAGCGTTTCGCGAGCGCGCCTCGGCACGGCATGGAAGGCGGTAGCAGGATGAGTTCGCGCCGTTAATCCGCGATACGCGGTGCCTTCGGGCGTCGAATCAGGTCGACATCCGCTCGACTGAGCTTATCGAGCCCGGGAGTCCATCTTGGAGCAGGGCCGAGATGCGGGTCACCGCTTCGCGCAGGACAGGCACGTATTTGCGAATGGCTTCTCCCTGCGGCACTGCAGTCCTCGGATAGACGATATTCAGGGCCGCCACTGCGCTTCCCCGGTACAGGATAGGCAGGGCAACGGCCCCCGTCTTCGGTTCCTCTTGCCAGTCTCCCGTATTCGATGCGTAGCCGTCGCGATGCACCTTTTCCACGAGATCACGTATGAACCTCTTATCGCGCGCGAGCTTGGCTTGCGCATCGCGCCCGGCGCGTAGCGATCGGAGAACTTCCTGCCGGCGGCGGACCGGGAGAAACGCGAAGCAAGCCCGCCCGGCGGCGGTGAGGAGCACGGGGGCGTGCTGGCCCACCATGTCCTGGTGAAACGACGCTTGGCTCATGCCGTGAGTCGTCTGCCTGATGATCATCGAATCGCCCGAGAGCGTGCACAAGGACGACGGCCAGACCACTTTGTCGAGCAGTTCAAGCATGACGGGTGCCGCGGTTGCCGAAATCCAGTCCGGGTAAGTGAACCCTGCGCTGAGCTCGCGCACCTGAAGCGCTAGCCGGTAGCTGCCCTTCGACTCGCCGCGGCTGAGGTAACCCTCGCGATGCAGGGTCTCAAGCAGTCGCTGCACGGTGGTGCGGTGCAGCCTCGTATGCCGGCTCACGTCTGCTACGGTTACCTCGATTTTTTGAGCTGCATTGACGGCCCGCAGCACTAAAAGCCCACGCGCCAAGCCGCGCACCAGCGGGTACGGCTCAGCTCTCTGCGAAGGTCCTTGGATGATGGAAGGCAAGATCGCTGCGTTGCACCAATGTGCACTGCTTGCACATTATAAAAGCAGAATTGCCGGCCTCCGGCGCCTAAACCTAAACTAGTGTGTGTCGAACTGCTGCCCCCGCGGTTGCTTCTGCGCGGGCCATAACATTCACTGGAGCCTGCCTTGGAGATTCAATCGCTCGGATATATCGCGCTGCAGGCGCGGGACCCGCAAGCCATGGCGCAGTTCGCCACGGAAATACTCGGTGCGCAGGTATCGCCTAGCGGGCCTGACGGCACGCAGTACATCCGTCTCGACGAGCGGCATCATCGGATTGCCGTCTACCCTGGCGCGGGCGACGGAACGCTTTTGCGGTTGGGCTTCGAGCTGCGCGACCGCCAGGCCTTGGCGGCGGCCAGGGAAGCGTTGCGGGCGCGTGGCATCGCGGTGAGCGCTGGCACGGAGAAGCAGTGCGCCGAGCGCCAGGTGAACGAGCTGATTGCTTTCACGGATCCGGCCGGCCAGGCGGTTGAGCTTTTCCATGGCTACCGCCATGTCCCAGAGCCGTTTCGTCCAGCGCGCGCCATGGAAGGCATCAAGGCGCTGGGACACGTGGTCCTCGGCGCGGAGGATGTGCCGGGGCTCGAGCGCTTCTACGTTGAGGTCCTCGGGTTCAGGGTGAGCGACTACGCCGATTACATGCGCGGCGAAAAAAAGGCGAGCGCCGTCTTCCTGCATTGCGAGGACCGCCGGCACCACACGGTGGCGTTCGGCGACTTCTCGACGGGGCTGCACCATGTGCTTATCGAGGTAGAAAGCCTCGACGATGTTGGGCGAGCGCATGACATCGTCCAGAAAAATAACGTTCCGATCGCGCGCACGCTCGGGCGACATTCGAACGACCACATGGTGTCGTTCTACGTGCAGTCCCCGTGCGGCGTGAAATTCGAATACGGCTGGGGTGGGCGCCAGATCGGAGATGACTGGCGAGTTTTCCGCTCCGAGATCATCAGTCTGTGGGGCCACGAGCTGCGCATCCCCTAGTCAACGGTTGCTCCCGAGGAGACCATGTCGCAAGCGGAATTGACGTTCGAGAACACGAGCAGGCAGGCGCAGGTGGGAAATATCCGCCTGCACTACCAAGAGGCCGGCGAAGGCCCGCCGATTGTGATGCTCCACGGAGGAGGTCCCGGGGTGAGCGGCTGGTCCAACTTTAGCCGCAACATCGGGCCGTTGTCCAAGAGCTACCGCACGATTCTCCTCGACCAGCCGGGATTCGGCAAATCAGACAAACCGAAGCTCTCAGGGCCGCTGGGAGAGACGTTCGCGAAGATCGTTAAGGACTTTCTCGATGTCTTGAAGATCAAGAAGGCCCATTTCCTCGGCAACTCCATGGGCGGACTCGTCGCCACGAAGCTCGGCTTGATGTACCCCGATTACGTCGATCGCCTCGTGCTCATGGGGCCGGCGGCGGGCATAAGCTTTGTGAGCCCCAATCCGAGCGAGGGCCGCAAGATGCTCATGGACTACTACTCCAAGCCGCCGAGCCGCGAGCAGTTGCGCGAGTTTCTGAACAGCCTGATGTACGACGCTTCGGCGCTTTCTGAGCAGGAGTTCGAGGCTCGCTACCAGGCGTCCATGGATGCCGAGGCCGAGCAGTGGTACAAGGCCCACATGTTCGCCAAGGGCGGCGGCCTCGTGATGGAGGATTACTGGCGCGACTTCGAGAAGGTGAAGCACGAGACGCTGCTTCTTTGGGGTCGCGACGACCGCGTATGTCCGTTGGACCGAGCTCTGTTCATGCTGCAGCGCATGCCGCGGGTGCGCCTGTACGTCTTTGCGAAATGCGGCCACTGGGTGCAGGCTGAGCACGCGGATCTTTTCAATCGCCTCGTCATGGATTTTCTGAAGTATGGCTGAAACCCAAGCTTCCCGGTGTGCCGCGCAAGATGCCGCCGCTCTGAGCGCTTCCGAGGCGGGCCGACACGAGGCGCACGGGCTGCCATGGCGCTCATATACCACAGAGCAGAAAGAACTGATCGCGGAGATCAAGCGCATCGCCGGAAACGGCGTGCGCGAGCGCGCCGACCGCTACGACGCCGAGGCGGTGCTGCCTATCGACGATCTGAAGGAGCTGCATGCCGGCGGCTGGCTCACCGCGAGCCTCGATGAGCGATACGGCGGCCGCGGCTACGGCATCCATGGTCGGGATCCGCTCAGCTTCTACCTCATTACGGAAAACCTGGCCAAGGTCAGCCCCGCTACCGCACACTGCTTCCAGGTCAACAACGGCACTTCGCAGCTTCTGCAGGCGTTCGCCACCGCGGAGCAGGTCGAGCACTTCATGCGGCCCACCCGCGAGCGGGGCCTGCTTCTGGTGGGGGCGGGCTCCGAGCCGGGCGGCGGACGCCAGTCGACGGTGGCACGGCGCACGCGCGGCGGCTTCCTGCTGAATGGCCAGAAGCATTACGCCACCAATGCCACCCACTGCGAGTGGATCTGGATGCTGGTGCGCCTCGAGGAGACCAATCAGGACATCATGCTGATGGTGCAACGCGATTCCGAGGGCCTGCGCATCGACCCAGCCTTCTGGGATCCGGACGGAATGCACGCCTGAGTGACCCCGGTGCTGTATCTCAAGGAGTGCTTCGTGCCCGACGAGCGCATGCTCGGCGAACCGGGCGCTTTCTTCAGAGAGAAATGGCTTGCGAAGATCAACATGGGATTCACCGCGAACTACCTCGGAACGCTGCAGGGAATGTACGAGTGGCTGGTCGATTACCTGCGCGGGCGCCCAACAAAGAGCGATCCGATCTATCTGGCGACGATCGGCGAGCTGAAGGCGAGGATCGACTCGGTGCGTCTCATGCTTTACACGGCAGTAATGCTCACCCGCCAGGACATGGAGCAGGGCCTGCTCATGAGCAACGAGGCCAAGTGGCTCGCGGTGGACGCGCTCGAGGCGATGATGCGCCTGGGAAATCAGGCGGCCGGAAGCACCGGCCTTTTCCGAAAGCATCCGTATCAGCGGCTGATGCGCGACGCCCAAGTGCATCTCCTGCACCGTCGCCACCATGTAGGCGCTCAGATCGTTGGTCGCGCCGAGCTCGGCGAGCCCTATGATCTCAACTTCTCCTGAACGCGGGACGAAACGATGAGAAACCTCGCCTCACGGGTTGCATTAATCGGCGCCGTGCTTCTGGCGATTGGCGCTTCGCAGCCGGCGCAGGCGCAGCCGTGGGACCCGCAGCTGGTCGAGGCGGCAAAAAAGGAAGGCAGGGTAGTGATTGCCGGGCCGCCGGTGCCGCCTCATCGGCAGACAATTCTCAGGTTCCAGGAAGCCTTCCCCGGGATCGCGGTCGAATACAGCGGGGAGTTCCCCGACCGCCGCGACCCGAAGATCATGGCCGAACGCAAGGCGGGTAGATATCTCTGGGACGTGGTCATTACCGGGGTGAGCTCCCTCATGTATACGCGCGACATACCGGCCGGCTACTACGACCCCGTGCGGCCGTTGATCCTGCCCGAAAACCAGAAAGACGAATCTTGGATAGGGGGGTTCGAGGCGGGCTTCCTGGACAAGGAAAAGAAGTATGTTTTTGCCTTTCAGGCCACAAAGGCGCTTAACGTGCATGTCGACCGCGCCCAGATCCCGCAAGGCGAGCTCAAGGCGCCGGCAGATCTGCTCAAGCCCCAGTTCAAGGGAAGGATCGCCGCCTACGATCCGCGCCAGAGAGGCGGCGCGTCCAACGCCATGGCGTTTCTGCTGTACGCGCTCGGTGAGGACGGATACCGCAAGCTGTACACGGACCAGAAACTGATCGCCACGGGTAACCAGCGGCAGCTCGAGGACTGGATGGCGCGCGGGACCTACCCCATCACGGTCGGCGTGACACCGGCCGTTGTCGAGCAGCGCAAGGCGGACGGGATGGCGCAGCGCGTGGAAGCGCTGATGCTCCCGTCGCAGTACACGCAGGTCACCCCTTCTTGGGGAGCGCTGCTGTACTTCAACCGCGCGCCGCACCCGAATGCTTCGAAGCTGTTCGTCAACTGGCTGTTGTCGAGTGACGCGCAGAAGGATTGGGCCGAACGCGGCAAGGTGAATAGCCGGCGAGCGGACGTGCCCGTGGTCATGCCCTCCATCGCCGTCACGGCCGAGGAATGGTCCAAGGGCCTCAATTTCAACGCCGAAAGCGGGCTGGCGGTGCGCAGCAAGGCCATGGCCATTGCGGACGAGCTGCTCAAGTAGCGGCGCCGCCGCACGAACCAGGAGAAAACGTGATGAACCGAAATCCTCAAGCAGGTTCGCTCGATGCGGGGCCATATAACACGGCCACGCCCGTTTCCTGGGCGCGCAGCAGCTGGCAGGTCGACCCGCCCGGGGGCCGCATGGGTCCCAACTGGCCCGAGCTCATTGCTTCTTTCCGTACGAAGGCGCGCATCGGAGAGGAAGCACCTGATTTCACCGCCGAGCGCCTCGACGGCGGCGCTTTCACGCTCAGCGCGCTGCGCGGGCAGAAATCCGTGCTCATCGTGTTCGGCTGCTACGCCTGCCCCCCATGCGTGACCAACATCAGCACGTCCCATCCGAACCTCGTGTCGCTCTACGCCCAATACGCGGCACAGGGATTCGAGTTCGTCTACGTCTACACGCGGGAGGCGCATCCCGGGCCTAACATCGCGCCGCATCGCTCGATGGAGGACAAGCGCAAGAGCGCCGAGCGGCTAAGAAAGACGGAGGGCGTCACCTTTCCGATCGTTGTCGATACTTACGAAGGTGACGTCCACCACCTCTATGCCGACGTGCGCTTCAACAATCCTGTGTTCCTGGTGAACAAGGCCGGCTTCATCGTTTACAAGGCGGCGTGGCTGGACTCATTCGAGCTGCCGCAAGTCCTCGATGAGGTGGTGTTGTGGGACCGGATGGGCGGCGCGGATAAGGTGCTGAAAAAGGGCTATAGCGAGCGCATCAGGCTCATGCATGAGCAGTTCGAGCCCGAGTGCATGAAGCGCACCGAGAAGCTGATGTTTGACGAGGTTGGAATCTCGCGGCGCGAGCTCGGCCCGATCCCGGGCGATGCGAGCCGCTGAATCAGAGCCGCGCGGCGCGGCCGGAGAAATAACATGACGACTTCACCCTTAAGCGGTATCCAGGCGGGGCCGCTGGTGGATCGCGCCTGCTACACGGACGCGTCCATCTTCGAAGCGGAAAAGGTGAACATCTTCGAAAAGGCCTGGTTGTGCATCGGGCACGCCAGCGAGCTCAAGCAGCCGGGGGACTTTCGGCGCGCCGAGATGGCCGGGCAGCCGGTGTTGGTGCTGAAAGGCGAGGACGGTCGCGTCCGAGTCCTGTATAACAGCTGCCGTCACCGCGGCACGCTGGTCGCATCTGCACCGCAGGGCAACGCTCAGTCGTTGCGCTGCCCATATCATCATTGGCAATACGGGCTGGACGGCACCCTGCTGCACGTGCCCCGCGAGGAAGGGTATGGCAAGGGTTTCGACAAGAGCCAGCTGGGTCTGCGCGCCGTTGCGCGCGTCGAGATTTTCGAGAACCTGATCTTCGCCAGCCTCAACCCGGATGCGCCCGCCCTCGAGGCATACCTCGGCGAACTTGCGCCCTATCTCGCGTACGTGGCCACATACCAGGACCGGCCGCAAGTGGCGATCGGTTCGTTCGAATACTTGGTGAACGGGAACTGGAAACTCATCTGGGAGAACTCCCAGGACGATTACCACGCCGAGTATCTGCACATGCAAGCGTTCGCTCAACGTGCCAACGTGTTCCACATGAGCACAGCCCAGGGCATCCAGGAGGTCGAAGGCACGCGCTCGCCCAAGGCGCTCGGAATCCACGGCGTACTCGAGCAGGTCGATGCGCCCGGCACCCTGCCCATCCAGCAACATCGTCCCCGCCGCGTCTATACCGGCGTTTTTCCGAACCTCGTTGCGCTCTACCACCCGATGTGGGACGTCACCGGCCTGCGCATCCTGCAGCCGCTCGCCGTGGACCGGACGCGGGTGCTTACCTATTGCCTAGGCCCGCTGGGGGAAGCTGAGGAGCCGCGTCGGAAGCGCGCGGAGCGCTTTCATTACTCGTGGGGGCCTGGAGGCAGAGCCGGCGTGGACGACATTATGATCGCCGAGCAGATCCAGGAGGGCTTGAAGGCGAAAGCAGCAGGCGAGGTGCTCTTCACGCGCGGTCTTGGCAACGACGAGCGCGATGGCGGGGCTGCCGACGAGCAATCCTGCCGCGCGCTTTGGAACGGATGGCGGCGTTACATGCTCGGCGAGGGAATACCGTCGCGCGAGGACCTTCGACTGAGCTGCGCCAAATAGCGCCGACGGCTGTCCGACAGCGTGGAACACAGCTTGAAACAGGAGATCCATGAGTTCCTCGAGCACGCGGTGCGGTTGCTGGACGATCGCAAATTCGACGCTTGGCTTGCCCTGTTCGCCGACGACGGCTACTACGCGGTGATGCAGCGGGCGAATTACGAGAAAAACGACAACGTGCTCGTTCTCGGAGAGGATCTCAAACGGCTAAAGGCGCGCTTGATCAGCGGTGTGAAACTCGACGTGCGCAGCACGTCGCACTTCGTCTCCTGCGTGCAATGCGCCAGCGCCGATGGAGTTACCACCGCGTCGGCCAACTTCGCGCTGTGGCGCGATGGCATTCCCTCCTTCGCCGGCAGGTACCATGTCGAGCTTCGTTCCGGCGGAGCCGACATCAGGATTGTCCGCTGGGTGGTCGTGCTGGATAACAAGGTGGTCAGCGAAACGGTTTACCTGCCGATATGAGCACCAACCGAAAGTGCGCGTTGAGGAAAGACTGATGAAATGTTTCCTGCCCTGGCTCGCCGCGCTTACTGTCGCCTCGATTTTTCCCGGCGTGGCCCTCTGCGATGAGTATCCGTCCAAGCCCGTCCGGGTCGTCGTACCTTATCCGGCCGCCGGGGGGGTGGACATCCTCGCACGCACCGTCGCCGAGCGGCTCGCGGCCCGCTGGCATCAGCCCGTGGTGGTCGAAAACAAGTCCGGCGCCGGGACCATCATCGGCGCGGAGTTCGTCGCGCGCTCGGCCCCCGACGGCTATACGCTGCTTCTGACCACCGACGCCACCATCACCAGCAATCCGCACACACACGCCAAGCTGCCGCATGACCCAATGAAGGATTTCGCTCCCATCACGCTGTTGATCGTGGGACCGCAACTCGTTGTGGTGCATGCGTCCGTTGCCGCAAGCAGCATGAACGAGCTCGCCGCGCTCGCCAAACGCCAACCGGGTGCCCTCAATTACGCTTCGTATGGCAACGGCAGCCAGCCGCATCTTCTGTTCGAAGCCTTCAAGGTGAAGACCGGTGCGCCGATTTCGCACATACCGTATCGTGGCGCGGCACCGGGCCTGCAGGCCGTAGTCGCGGGGGAAGTGCATCTCGCCCTGGTTCCGCTGGCGCTTTCGCGCCCGTTCATCCAGGCCGGAAGGCTCAAGCCGATCGCGATCGGGCGCGCGGAGCGGGCGCGCGAGCTTCCCGACCTGCCGACGCTGGGCGAAGCGGGCTTCTCCGACATCTATCCACTGACATGGTTCGGGCTGTTCGCGCCCGCCGGTACTCCACGGCCGATCGTCCTCAAGGTACAGGCCGACGTCGCCGCGATCTTTTCCGATCCCGAGTTCCGGGAGCGCCACATTCTTCAGAGGGGATACGATCCCGCGGTCGGCACTCCTGAGGAGTTCGCCGCCTTCATTCGCAGCGACCACGCGGCCAAAGGACAACTGATCAAGAGAGCAGGGCTGCGGCCCGAATAGGCCGGCGAAGAATCATAGGTCTCGCAGGTATCCGGTGCCTAAGACCTCCGCCGCCACCATCCCAGCTTTGGACGAGGTATCGGCGCCGCGGCGTTCGGGCGTGACCGGCAGTAGCTACCTCCTGACGGCACTGCTCATCGTAGTCGCCGCAGCGGTCCTGCTTCCGATCGTCGTGCTGATAGTCAAGAGCCTCGAGGTACCGCTCGACGCGGGTCTCGAGGTCCGCTACGGCTTGGAAGGGTGGATCAGTGCCTTCTCGGACTCGAGTGTCCTTTCGGCGCTCGGCAACACGCTTAGCCTGACGCTTGCGCATCAGGCGATCTCCCTTCCCATCGGCATCATGGTGAGTTGGCTCATCGCTCGAACTGACATGCCCGGAAGCCGGTGGCTTGAGTTCGGCTTCTGGATCTCGTTCTTCCTTCCTCCGCTCAGCGTAGTGCAAGCCTGGATCCTCCTTCTCGCGCCCGATTACGGGCTGGTCAATCGCGCCTTGCGCGCGGCAATGCCAGGCGTCCTGCCGGGCGAGACCGGACCATTCGACCTGTACTCGTACTGGGGCATCGTGTTTGCCCATCTCGCGACAACTACGATCTCGGCGAAAGTGATGCTGCTCACGCCGGCTTTCCGCAACATGGATTCCTCGCTGGAGGAGGCCGCCTATGTCGCCGGGCAGGGCAGGCTGGGGACCCTGCTCTACATCCTCATTCCGATCATGGCACCGGCGATACTTGCGACGGGTGTCATGGGCCTGATCCGCGCGCTCGAGGCGTTTGAGATCGAACTGGTCCTCGGGGGGCCGGCGAGGATCGACGTTTACAGCACGCTCATCTATCGCTATATCCGCAGCGAACCCCCGGCGTATGGGCCGGCTAGCGCCCTGGGCCTGGCCGTGATCATGGGCTTGACCCTCGTTGCCCTCCTGCCCCGGCTCCTGATGGCGGGCAAGCGCTATACCACGCTGAGTGGCCGCGGGAAGCTCGAGCTGACCCGGCTGGGAGGCTGGCGCTGGGTTGCGTTCGGATTTGTCACCGCGCTTGTCGCGCTGCTCACCGGCGTTCCGTTCGCCCTGCTGCTGGTCGGAACCTTCATGCGGTATTTCGGCTTCTTCGGACTGCCCGCCGCCTGGACGTTCGAGCACTGGGTAGCGGTTCTCTACGATCCGATCTTCCTGTCATCATTGTGGAACACGTTAATCATCGCGCTCGGCGTAGCTGTTTTTACCGTTGGGCTCAGCGTGGGGCTCGCTTACGTCATCACCCGCACCCGCTTCTGGGGCCGGACACTCCTCGACCTCCTCACGTGGGTGCCATTCACGATGCCAGGTGTGCTGTTTTCCCTGGCGATTCTCTGGCTCACGCTGGAGGTCTGGCTGTTCCGGCCCGCCTATGGCACGACGTTCCTGCTGGTCGCCGTAGTGGGGCTGAGCATGCTCACTCTGGGGGTACAGATCGTCAAGTCTACGTTTCTGCAGATCGGCGACGATCTCGAGGCGGCGTCGTGGGCGTGCGGGGCTTCCCGCTTCGCAACGCTGCGCAAAATCGTTATCCCGCTCGCCTTCAACGCCATCGCCGTCGTCGGGATCATGGGATTCATCGCGGCCGCCCGCAATGTCGCGCTGCTAGCCCTCCTTTCGAGTAGCGATAATCGGCCGCTTGCGATCCTTCAGCTCGAATACATGGCGGAGGGCAGCTATGAGCGCGCATCGGTGATCGGGTTCATCATCGCCTGCGTGACCGTCGGCGTTGCATTTGCCGCGCGGGCATACGGGCTGCAAATCGGTCCGAAGATGCGCGCGGGGGGCGCGTGAACGCCGCTCCAAGTCACCAGCCGATCCTGCGGCTGGCCGGCGTTTCGAAACGTTTCGCAGGACGGCAAGTGGTAAACGACCTTTCGCTCGAGGTGCGGCGCGGCGAGGTGCTCACCCTGCTCGGGCCCAGCGGCTGCGGCAAAAGCACGACGCTGCGCATGATCGCGGGATTGGAGGTTCCGGAGAAGGGCGACATCCACTTTCAGGACATCCCGTGGGTGTCATCCTCGCGGGGTCATTTCGTAAAGCCGCAGAAGCGCAACGTCGGCTTGGTCTTCCAGAACTATGCCATCTGGCCGCACATGAGCGTCGCCGAGCATGTCGCCTATCCGCTGCGCATTCGAGGATTCGACAAGCGCGCGATCGAGGCACGTTGCGGCGAGCTCCTCGAGATCGTCGGATTGAGCGGGCGCGGCCATGCGCCTGCGATTGTGCTCAGCGGGGGCGAGCAGCAGCGCGTCGCGATCGCTCGCGCGCTTGCGACCGAACCTGAGATCCTGCTGCTCGTCGAGCCGTTCAGCAACCTGGATGTAGCTCTGCGGGACCAGATGCGTCTTGAGATCCGCTCGATAAAGGGACGGCTAGGCCTGACCGTCGTTCTCGTTACGCATGACCAGGCCGACGCCTTCATGCTTTCCGACACCATCGCGGTGATGTACGAGGGCCATCTGGAGCAGGTCGGTACGCCGGAAGCGATCTACGGCAAGCCGTCCACCGAATTTGTCCGAGCGTTCGTGGGCGAATCGATCGTAATGACGGGAAAGGCGAGCAATGGAGCGCAGGGCCTGTACACGGTAGAGCTGCAAAGCGGCGCGCGGTTGCAGGCAAGTAGCGGGGAGAGTGCCGCTGAAATTCATGGTCAACCCGTCACGGTATGGTTCCGTCCAGAAGACCTTCACGTGACGACGGATGAGAAAGGCCCGCGGCCCGGCGTGCTAGGCGGACAGATCCTCGACCGCGTGTTCCTGGGCGATCGCTATAAGTGCCGCATACGCATCGACGGTGCCGAGACCGTGGAGGCCTACGTTCCCGTTGATTTCCAGCCGCGCAAGGATCAGCGGGTCAGGCTCTCGATCGACGCGCGGCACGTGCGTATTGGCCCAGCCGTAGCATAGGTACTCCCAATCACCGCGTCATGACCTGTGCAACTTTATCTTGCGGTACCTGAAACCCGACGCCGGCCCGCTTGGCTTTCTGCAGCACAAGACCGCCGACGGCAGCGAACTGGGTGCCCAGACCGATGTTGTTCTTGAAGAGCGTGATGTGGTCCTCCGCGACCTTACGTTGCTTGCGCCCGGTCACGAGGTCGGGCAGGTGGACCACGTCTTCCCACGTCAGCTTGCCCTCGGTGACGCAACCTTCAATTTCCTCGAGCCCGAAACGCACTTCGAGCGAGTGCACGGCGACAATGCCGCAGCGCGCGACGCCCTTCGGATCGATGAGCCGGCGGTGGAACACCTCATCGCCGGCGCCGACTGACACCACGTGCTGCCCATGTTGCAGCAAAGCGCCGTCGAAGACCGGCGTGCGCGCGCTCGACGCTTCGCAGACGATATCCATGCCCAGCACCGCATCTTCCGGCTTGCTTACCGCGACGATTCCTATTCCAAGCTCTTCGGCCATGCGCCTGGAAAAGCGCGCGCGATTCTCCGGATTGGGGCTGAACACGCGTACCTGCCGAATGCTGGGGCGCACGTGGACGAGCGCGCGGAGGTTGGCCGCCGCTTGCCATCCCGAACCGAACAAACCCATCTTGCTCGCATCCTTGCGCGCGAGGTAATCCACGCCGAGCGCCGAGGTCGCGGCGACGCGAATTCCCTGCAGCACCGCTGACTGGATGATCGCCTCGAACTGCGCGTCACGCGTGCTGTAAAGGAAAGTGATTTCCTCAGGGACCTGAAGAACCGAGGCTTGGTCGATCCGATTCTCGGTGCGACTGACGGGGCACCGGGATTGATTCATGCCTTCGAAGAGGTGTTCCCGCGCAGCCTTCGCCAGAGGTGCCTCGCCCACAAGGTCCGCAACCTGCAAAACAAGGTGCCTGAGGAAGTTTGGCGCGAGCTTAAGGGCGCGGCGCTCGCCGCCTACCAGGCCGGCAGCCCCCAGGTTGCGCAGATGCTCAGAGACGATTTCATTGCGCGCTATGAGCGCGAATATCCGAGCGCGACTGCGTGCTTCCTGGACGACTTCGACGCCTGCATCGCGCACCTGCAGCTGCCGATCGCGCACCGGCGCGCGACGCGCACGACCAACATGCTCGAGCGGCTCTTTGGCGAGGAACGCCGGCGCACGAAAGTCATTCCTCACGCCTTTGGCGAGCGCGCCGTGCTGAAGCTGATGTACGCCGCGCTCATCCGCGCCAGCGAGACTTGGAAGAACATCGTGATCACGCAATTCGAACTCAGGCAGCTCGAGCAGCTTCGCGAGCACCTGAACGAGCGTCACGTCGAGCGTACAGCGCCCGCCGTGAAGAGCGCATCCCGCTCAAAAATATCCAGCAAGGCTAGGACTTGACCCGGCGCAATATTCGTGAGGCTCAGAAGCTGGGACTGGTTCAGGCCAGGCTTAGGAACCGCTGTCCTCATCGCCCTGGCGGCTACTTTTGTCTCCGAGCATTACGGTGGCCCACAGTTCCTGTATGCGTTGTTTTTCGGTATCTCACTCAATTTTCTCGGTTCAAACACAAATACGCGGCCGGGAACAAATACGCGGCCGGGAGTGGAGTTTGCGGCCCGCGTAATCCTACGTGCGGGCGTTGCACTCTTAGGGGCACGGATCACGCTTGAGCAAATAGCGTCGCTTGGAACCGCCCCGGTGATTCTAATTATCACTGCAGTGTGTGCCACCATCATTTTTGGAGCTTTGCTGGCACGCATCATAAAGTGCCGCACCGCGGAGGGCCTTCTTACGGTGGCGCTGTTGCGATCTGCGGTGCATCAGCGGCGCTTGCTATATCGGCCGTGCTGCCAAGGAGCGAGCGCAGCAGTCAATTCACACTTCTCACTGTAGTCGGGGTCACATTGCTGTCGACTATCGCAATGATCACCTATCCGATCGTTGTGCGCTTCGCCGGTTTTAACGCTCAGGCGGCGGGAATGTTTTTCGGCGGGACAATCCATGACGTCGCTCAAGTCGTCGGCGCCGCCTACATAGTCTCGCCGCAGGCAGCGGATCACGCCGCATTCGTAAAGCTGTTGCGGGTGGCTATGCTTCTTCCCGTTGTGGTTATCTTCTCGCTGATCTTCCGGGGTCGGGCTGACCGGACGAGGCGCTCAGAGCTGGTGCCGCAGCGGCGATGGTTTCGCGGATCGAGCGGCAGCGACGTGAACCACTCGAACCGGGCCAGATCCTTGAGGGCCTTCAGGCCGACGAGCTTGCCGGCGTGAAGATCTGCCGAAGTGCTGTTGGCGAGCTTGTCGGGGTCGGGACGGGTCGTCGGCATCACGAGTTCGGCAGGTACATTCGTTGCAGCGCAGGTTCGCTATGATAGACCTAGTGTTTGGAAAGGTACGGGGCGACACCAGAACGCTCGGCCCGTACGGCACGGTGGTGTTCGACAGGATTCGGCTGCAGGCAGACGGCAAGGACATCGCCGCCTTTCAGGACGAGTTCAATCAATGGATCGTTGGCGACGCTCAATACGCCCGGCTCGACGTATCCCTAGCCGTGGATATCCAGTGCGAGACCGACAAGGGCGAGCCATCGCGCGTCTTTGGCCCGTATCTGCATTTTTCGGTTGTCGATACGATCCTGTATGTCGAGCAGCGCGTGTTCGCCATGTTCGACAGGCAGACCGATGACTGGTACATCCACGATGACGGCCGGCATTACCCGAAGGTGATCGTCAAGCCGGTCCGGCCCAGGTCATAGGCTGAAAGTAGTAGCGAAGCTAGTGGCGGAGGACGCAGTCACGAGCGAACTCGTCTCTGCAGAATTCCGGATATTAGGGATATCTACAGCGATTTTCAGTCGCACCGGGTTGCCCGCTCCAATTGCTACTTGGACTTTTCTCCCAACTAGAACGACCCGCAAGCATCGGTTTATCGTTCTGCGAAGGATTTCGGAGAAGGGAATGCCTTTGAGATATCAGGGAATTTTCACAAACAGGCAGTTTAACGGGGCGCCTATTACCCAAGGCGGATCGTCCCTGCAAATAACCCATCCGCGTTGAGAGGGTTGGACCCGGGGTCAGCAGAAAAAGGCAGCCCGACATACTCGAACCGCTCGGTAGATCAGCTCGGAAATTTGAGGTCTGTCCGGGAAGGCTGTCGTGCGTCGAGCCTTCGAACGTCTTGACGCTTGCAGCGCATGCTTCATGGCAGTTGCGCAAACAGCAGTATTCCTAAAATAAGCACGCCTAGAAAAAGAGTCTCCCCGACCAGTAGCGCAACAGGACGCCAGCCAAGCCTTGCGAACTCTTGGAACGAAGTTTTCACGCCAAGAGCGGCGATTGCCGTTACCAAGCACCAGCGCGAAATATCGGAGAGAACGGAAACCGCTCCCACCGACAACCACCCAGCGCTGCTCGCTAGCACCAACAAGGCGAACGCTACGAGGAACCATCGCCGGCGCGCTGTTCGTGCTGGTCCTGCTCGTAACCGTCGGCATGATCCTGCTGAAGTAGTCTCTTATTTTTGTTTAGTTGTCCGATGTTCGCTATGTGGCGCGGGCGCCGCTCGCGTTCATGCAACGATGCGGGCCGACAGAACAACAAATAAGAATGCGAAAGCTCCCGAACGGAATGGTCACGCTCCCCGAGGCGGCGCGCATGGCGTGCTTCGGGGCGGGCATTTCCGGCGCCATCTCGGAGGATCACCTGAACGCCATGGCCCAGGAGCTGGCGCGGCTTCTGACCGTCTATGTGGTTTGCGAGGCTGGCGCAGACGGGCGCGCGTTGACGGCCGATGAGCTTCAAGGTGCTTTTTTCAGCGGGCGCGCCGGCGAGATCACCTATCGCGACGGCCGGCCGCCGATCCGCGGGCTCGCCGTAACTTCCACGGCGCTATTCGCCGTCCTCAAGGTATTGAGGCCCGCCGCCTCTCGCGCCTAGCCAGAATCCCAGTTTTCAGCGCAGCGCGAACAGCAGCGCCGCGCCGCCGACGAACACCACCATCACCGCGAGCGAGTCGTAGCCCATGCGCAGTACCACGCGATCGCGGTGCTCGAGCAGGCCGATGAGATAGATGCCGGTGAGCAGCAGGCCGAGCAGGGCGGACACGACCTCGAATGGGCCGAGCTCGTTGATCACCGGCCCGCCGGTGAACATGAGGTCGGCCACCAGGATGAGCGAGATGTTGACGAAGTTCGTGCCCAGCACTTCGCCCAGCGCCATGGCGTTGCGCCGCATGCGGATCGCCGCGGTGAGCGTGCTCAGCTCCGGCAGCGACGTGGCGAAGCCGATGAGCAGAAATCCGACCAGTCCGGCGCCCAGGCCGGTCTGCCGGGCGAGGCCATCCCCGGTCTGGGATAGCGCGTATCCGGCGACCAGGATGACGGCCGCCGCGGCCGCGGTTTTCGCGAGGAGACGGGGCAGGCTCTCCTCGGCTTTCCGGGCGCCGCGCTCGCGCTCGACGGGCGGCTCGGCGCCGCGCAGCACCCAGGGCGCGCGCCCGCCGTAGGCCGCCGACAGCCAGAAGGCGCCGATGCTCGCGGCGCACAGGCCCGCCGACCACAGGCCTACGCCGGCGAAGGCGATGTCGCCGCTGGTCACCGCAGCCGCAACGAGCGCCAGCACGAGCATGCACAGGGCCGCCAGCATCAGCGTGGAGGAGCGCGCCACGCCCGCGGTCAGCGCTTGCCGGCCGATGGCGGTATCGGCGACCGCGAGTAAGACCACGTTGATCGCCGCGCTGCCCAGGAGGTTGTTGACGGCGAGCGCCGGATTGCCGAAATGCGAAGCGGTGAGCACGTTGGCCACTTCGGGGAGCGAGGTCAGGCAACCCAGGAGCAGCATGCCGGCGAAGGCCTGCTCGAGGCCGGTCTGGTCGCCGATCGCCGCCGCGTAGCGCGCAAGGCGCGTGCCCGCAAGCCACACGAGCCCGGCCGCGAGCGTGAAGATCGCGACGTTCAACCACGGCGGATAGCTTGCGGCGGCTGCCAGAGGCATCAGTGGCCGGCGCGATCTCCTTCGAAGCGCGCGCCGTAGTGCGCAGCCACCGCGGCGATGTCCTCAGGCGTGAGGTGTTGCGCGATGAAGCTCATCTGGCCGCTCGGATCGGTGCGCCGCGCACCGCTGCGAAAGGCGAGCAGCTCGCGGCGCAGGTATTCCGGGTGCAATCCGGCGAGATAGGGCGTGAAGGGCGGGATCGCCGTGCCGCCCGGTCCGTGGCAGTTCTGGCAGGCCTGCACGCGCAGCGCGTTGTCCCCGAGGGTGGCGAGGACGCGGCCGCGCTCGCTTCCGGCGGGCGCCGGCGCCATGGGTTTTTTCTGCGAAGCGAAATGCGCGGCAAGCTGCGCGCGTTCCTCGGCGGCCAGGCGCTTGGCAAGCGGCGACATCACCGGGCTTTCGCGCCGGCCGTCGGCATAGGCTTCCAGCTGGCGCTCGAGGTAAGCCGGCGGCTGGCCGGCGATCGGCGGATAGCCGGCTTCGAGGCGGCCTTCGCCGCCCATGCCGTGGCAGCCGGCGCACAAGAGCAGCGTGGCGGCGATGCCGCTCATGCCAGCGGGCCGGGCGAGTTTAAGTACCGGTTGACGATCGCGTCGGCCGCCCAGAAGGCGAGGGCGCCGACCGGGCCGGTCGGGTTGTAGGAGGCGTTTTGCGGGAAGTTGGACGCGCCGATGACGAAGAGGTTGGGCAGGTCCCAGGACTGCAGGTAGCGGTTCACCACGCTGGTGGAGGGGTCGGTGCCCATGATGGTGCCGCCGGTGTTGTGCGTGGACTGGTAGACGGTCGCGTTGTACGGGCGCTTGCGCGGGCTCGCCGCCACCTGCTTGCCGCCCATGGCGTTGCCGATCTCCCCGGCCTTCGCCGTGAGATACGCCGACATGCGGATGTCGTTCTCGGGGAATTCGAAGGTGATGCGCAGCAGCGGCTGGCCCCAGGCGTCGCGGTACGTGGGGTCGAGGTCGAGGTAGTTCTGGCGCACGGCGAGCGAGCTGGCGTGCACGTTGATGGCGGCGGTGTGGTTGTAATGGCGCGCCACCGCCTTTTTCCATGCGCTGCCCCAGGCGGGGGTGCCCGGCGGGGTCGGGTGGTGCTCGATCGGCCGCCCGTGGCTCATCACCTCGCCGATGTAGCCGCCGCCGGCGAAGCCCAGCGGCCCGTGGTCGAAGTTGTCGGACACGAAATCGGCGATCACCACGCCGTTGGCGCCCGAGCGCATGAACGGGTTGATGTTCACCGACGGGTCGTAGAACACCTGCACGCCGCTGGTCGTCTGGTACGCGTAGTTGCGCCCGACCACGCCTTTGCCGGTGGCCGGATCGTAAGGCACGCCGATGCGCGAGAGCAGCATCAGGCGCACGTTGTTGAGCGCATACGCTCCCAGCACCACCAGCCGCGCCGGCTGCTCGAACTCGCGGCCCTGCGCGTCGACGTAGGTGACGCCGGTCGCCCGGTTGCCGCTGCGGTTGATGCGCAGCACGTGGCAGCCGGTGCGCAGCTGGAATCTCGGCTCCTTCAGCAGCACCGGCAAGAGCACGGTCTGCGGCGAGGACTTGGCGAAGTGCTCGCAGCCGAAACGCTCGCAGAAGCCGCAGAAGGTGCAGGTGTTGAGGCTGATGCCCTCGGGGTTGGTGTAGGGACGGCTCATGTTCGCCGAAGGCGAAGGAAACGGGTGGTAGCCCAGGCCTTCGGCCGCCTTGCGGAACATCGCCGAGCCGTACGGCTCCTTCATCGGCGGGTTCGGATACTCGCGCGAGCGCGCATCCTCGAACACGTTGCCGCCGGCGACCTTGTTGCCGTCGAGGTTGCCTGCCTTGCCGCAGATTCCGAGCAGGTATTCGAAGCGGTCGTAGGCGGGCTCCAGGTCCTTCGAGGTGACGCCCCAGTCCTGGACGGTCGCATCGGCGGGCAGGAATTTCTCGCCGTAGCGCTCCACCGTGAGCGTGCGCATGCGGTAATCGGACTCCTGGAAGCGCCAGGTCTGGCCGTTCCAGTGCACCGCGGAGCCGCCCAGCCCGGTGCCGGGCAGGAAGCCCTCCAGCCGGCGCAGCGGCAGCGCGACCTGGCCGGCGTGGTTGCGGAACGTGAAGGTTTCGCGCGAGGTGTCCTGGATGAGGTGCTTGCGCACCGCGTAGCGCAGCTCGTCGTGGATCTGCGGGCCCTGGAAATCCGGCACGGTGTGGCGCGGTCCGCCGCGCTCCAGGCCCACCACGTTGAGGCCGGCGCGCGTCAGCTCGCGCCCGAGGATGCTGCCGACCAGCCCGACGCCCAGCAGCACCGCGTCGGTCTCCTTCAGGCGCGTGGCCAACCTACTTTTTTCCCATGGGATGGGCGTCGAGGCTCATCGGCGGCGCGGTGAACTTGACGTTATGCCGGTCTACGAGCTCGTAGTAATTGGCGTACGCGCCGGGAAAGCCGATCAGCTTCCAGCCGGCCATGTCGCGGTTGCCGCCGTACACCGGGTCGGCGAAGAAGCCCTCCACCGTCGCCTCGAGCAGCGCTTCGAAAAAGACGTCCGACGGCACCCCGCCGAGGTCGCGCTTCTCCTTCTCCAGGGTTTTGAGGTACGCGTCCTGTTTTTCCGCCGGCATTTTGTCGAAGCCCGGATCGATGCCGCGCAGCGCGTTGCGGAAAAGCTCCGCCGGCGTGAACGGCAGCTGGTAGCCCTGACTCGGCGTGCCCTGCCGCCACGGTCCGCTGCGATACAGGCGCTCGCCCGCGCCCCACGCGCCGGCGAGCTGCCGGTCGATGAACTGCGGCACGCCGGCTTCCAGCGCGCCCGGCCCGAGCTCGTCCTTCGGAATGAGGCGCGCCACCGCCGCTTCGATGATGGCGGCCTCGCGCGCATTGAAGAAGGCGTAAGTCGGCGGGGGTGCCTGCGCCGGTGCGGGCAGCGGTACGGCGACCGCAAGGCCGGTGGCGCCGGCTGCCCTGAAGAGCCGCCGGCGTGAAGGATCGTGGGGCCTCATGTCAGCGGATCATTGAGGGATATCGCGGCCTTCGCTATCGTCAGAACGCCGAAACGACCGTCGCCGTCTTCGCTTGGGCGCTGTAATGCGCGCAACCACTCCCTCGTTGCGGCTACTTGAGCAGGCCCTCGGCCTTCAGCGCTTCCTGCACGTTGGGGCGGATGCGCACGCGCTCCATGAATGCCTTGATATTGGGCCACTTCGCCACGTCGATCTTGTGCAGGTGGGTCCAGTTGAGGACCGTGAACAGGTACGCGTCGCCGATGCTGAAGCGCTCGCCCATCACATAAGAGCGGCCGCCGAGCATCCTTTCCAGCGCGCTGAAGCGCCGCTCGATGACGCCGAGCTGCACCTCGCGCATCTCGGGCGTCATCTTCGGATTGAAAAGCGCGCCGAGCTGCTTGTGCACCTCGGTCGCGGTGAAGTTGAGCCACTCCATCAGGTGGTAGCGCTCCTTCGTGCCGTACGCCGGCGCAAGTCCCGCGTCGGGCTTCTGGTCGGCGAGGTACTGGCACACCACGCCGACCTCGGTCAGCACACTGTCGTCGTCGAGCCTGAGCGCCGGTACGTAGCCCTTCGGATTTACCTGCCAGTAATCGCCGCCGTCGGCGGTTTTCTTGTTCGGGATGTCGACCTTGTCGAGGTCGAACTTTGCGCCCATCTCGCGCAGGACGATATGCACGGCCAGGGAGCAGGCGCCGGGGGAGTAGTAGAGCTTCATCGGGATTCCTTCCGTTCTCACGAAGCAAGGATTGCACCAATCGCCGCAATCCTACTCGCGGTCGATGAATCGAAGCCGCAGGGAATCGTAGGCGTCGATGCGCCGGTCGCGCAGGAAAGGCCAGCCGGTGCGCGCGTCGACGATCTCCGCAGGGTCGAGCTCGACGGCGAGCACGGTCTCTTCGTCGGCGCCCGCCTTGGCGAGAATGCGCCCGTCGGTGCCGCAGATGAAGCTCTGTCCCCAGAACCGGATGCCGCCCGCGCCCGAAGGACGAGACGCGGGGTCGGGCTCGAAGCCGGTGCGGTTGGCGGCCATGACGAAGCAGCCGTTGGCGATGGCGTGCGAGCGCTGGATGGTTTCCCACGCGGCGTGCTGGCGCGCGCCGAGCGCTTCCTGCTCCTCCGGCTGCCAGCCGATGGCGGTGGGGTAGAGGAGCACGTCGGCGCCCGAGAGCGCGGTCAGGCGCGCGGCTTCCGGGTACCACTGGTCCCAGCACACCAGCACGCCGACGCCGCCGGCCTGCGTGTCGAAGGACTTGAAGCCCAGGTCGCCCGGGGTGAAGTAGAACTTCTCGTAGTAGCGCGGATCGTCGGGGATGTGCATCTTGCGGTACTTGCCGACGTAGCCGCGCTTGCCGTCGAGCACCGCGGCGGTGTTGTGGTAGACGCCGGTTGCGCGCCGCTCGAAGAGCGACAGCACCAGCGTCGCGTCGAACTCCTCGGCGAGCGCGAGGAATGCGTCGGTAGTCGGTCCGGGCACGGCTTCGGCGAGCGCGAAGTTCGCCACGTCCTCGCTCTGGCAGAAGTAGCGGTGCTGGAAAAGCTCGGGCAGGCAGATGAGCCGCGCGCCGCCCTGGGCCGCCTCGCGCGCCATGGCGAGCGCCTTGGCGAGATTGTCCGCCGGCCGTTCGGACATCGCCATCTGCACCAGCGCGACGCGGCGGCGCTCACTTGGCATAGGTGGCGTCCTCGAAGCGCTCCAGGTACTCCGCGAGGAAGCGCATGCCTTCGCTCGGTTTGACCTCGTCGCGGTCGATCTTCCCGCGCACGAACTCGCTCATGCGGCGCTCCAGGTCGTTGGGAAAGTACTGCACCTGCGCCAGCATGTCCTGCACTTTCGTGCCCTGGATGATCTTCTCGATCCAGAAGTTGCCCGGCTCCTCGTCGTCGGCGTACACGTGCACCTCGGGCACGCGCCCGAAAAGGTTGTGCTCGTCGCCGAGGATGTCCTGGTAGGCGCCCACCAGGAACACGCCGACGAAATACGGCTCGTCCGGCTTGAGCGGGTGCAGCGGCAGGTGCGCGTTGTCCTCGAGCGCGGTGACGTAGCTTGCCACCTTGCCGTCGGAGTCGCAGGTGAGATCCACCAGCACGCCGCGGCGCGTGGGCTGCTCGTCCAGGCGCGCGAGCGGCATGATCGGGAACGCCTGGCCGATGGCCCAGTGGTCCAGCAGCGACTGGAACACCGAGAAGTTGGCGAGGTACAGATCGGCGAGCTGCGCCTCGAGCTCGATCTGCTCGGGCGGACGGTCCTCGAGCGCCGCGGCGCGCAGCCGCTCGAGGATCTCGGCGCAGGTGCTCCAGTACAGCTCGTCGATCGCGGCGGCCTGCTCGAGCTCGAGGTAGCCCAGGAGGAGCAGCGACTGCGCTTCCTCCTTGGCTTCGCGCGCGTCATGGTAGGCCTCCAGCAGCTCGCCCGCCTTGGCGCCCGCGCGCACGTCCTTCTCCACGCGGCGCAGGCGCTTCACCAAAGCGTGCGGCTTCTTCGGTGCGCTCGCCGTGCGCGGCGCGTCGAACGCCTGGGCGCCGAGCACCGGCACCACCAGCACCGAGTGGTGCGCGGTGAGGCCGCGGCCGCTTTCCGAGACCAGGCACGGCTCGGGCACCTCGCGCGCCTCGCAGGTTTCCTTCACCGTGAAGACGATGGCGTTGGCGTATTCCTGCAGGCTGTAGTTGATGAGCGACTCGCTCGAGCCGTAGCCGGCGCCGTAGTTGACGCCCAGGCCGCCGCCCACGTCGAGGTAGCGCACGCGCAAGCCGCGCTGGTAGAGGCCGGCGTAGATCTGCGTGATTTCCTTGGTCGCGCTTTTCAGCACCTGGATGTCCGAGATCTGGCTGCCAAGGTGAAAGTGCAGCAGCTCGAGCTGCGCACCCCAGCCGCGCCGCTCGAGCTCGTCCAGCAGGCGCATGAGATCCGGCAGGCCGAGGCCGAACTTCGAGCGGCTGCCGCCGGACTCGAACCAGCGCCCGGCGCCGCGCGTAGCGAGCTTCACGCGCGCGGCGAGGCGCGGCGCCTGCCCGTTCTCGTCGGCGAGCGCCGCGAGCTGCTCGAACTCGCTCCACTTCTCGATCACCGGCAGCACCTGCTGGCCCAGGCGCTGCGCGCCGAGCATGAGCGAGAGCATGGTGCGGTCCTTGACGCCGTTGCACAGCAGGAGCCGCTCGTCGGTGGCGAGCGGCAGCGCGGCGACCAGCTCGGCCTTGGAGCCGCACTCCAGGCCCAGGTGGTAGGGCTTGCCGGCGTCGAGCACTTCCTCCACCACCTCGTGCAGCTGGTTCACCTTGATCGGGTACACGCAGCGGTAGCCGTTGCCGTAGCCCGCGTCGGCGAGCGCCACGCCGAAGGCCTCGTGCAGCCGCCGCACACGCGCGCGCAGCACGTCCTGGAAGCGCAAGAGCAGCGGCCCGGACAGGCCGCGGCGGCGCGCTTCGGCCGCGACCTCGGCCACGTCGATGGAAAGCGCGCGCTCGGGGAAGGGCTGCACCCCGACGTGGCCGGCGGCGTTCACGTGGAAGAAGCCGTCGGCCCAGCTCTCTAGGGCGTAAAGCGCTTCCGCGTCTTTTGCCGACCAGCTCATTCGCCCATCACATAGGCAAACACGAGCGGCGCCACGAGGGTGGCGTCCGACTCGATGACGAACTTCGGCGTAGCGGCGTCGAGCTTGCCCCAGGTGATCTTCTCGTTGGGCAGCGCGCCGGAGTAGGAGCCGTAGCTCGTGGTGGAGTCGCTGATCTGGCAGAAGTAGCCCCAGCGCGGCGTGCGCTCGCCGAGGTCCTGCTCGAGCATCGGCACCACGCAGATCGGAAAGTCGCCGGCGATGCCGCCGCCGATCTGGAAAAAGCCGATCGACGCCTGCGCCGCGGCCGCCCGGTACCAGTCGGCCAGGTGCAGCATGTACTCGATGCCGCTCTTCACGGTGTGCACGTTGCGCACGTCCTGCCTGATGACGTGCGCGGCGTAGACGTTGCCCAGCGTGGAATCCTCCCAGCCGGGCACATAGAGCGGCAGGTCCTTCTCGCAGGCGGCGATCACCCAGGAGTCTGCCGGGTCGATCTGGTAATGCGGCGCGAGCGCGCCCGAGCGCAGCAGCCGGTAGATGAACTCGTGCGGGAAGCGCCGCTCCCCGGCGCGCTCGGCCGCCTGCCATTCGGCAAGCAGCGGTGCTTCGACGCGACGGAAGGCCTCCTCCTCCGGGATGCCGGTGTCGGTGACGCGGTTGAGGTGGCGGCGCAGCAGCGCCTCTTCATCCGCTGCGCTCAATTCACGGTAATGGGGCAGGCGCTCGTAGTGCGCGTGCGCCACCAGGTTGAAGATATCTTCCTCGAGGTTCGCCCCGGTGCAGGAAATCGCGTGCACGCAGCCCTTGCGGATCATGGCCGCGAGCGACAGGCCGAGCTCCGCGGTGCTCATGGCGCCGGCGAGGGTGACCAGCATGCGCCCGCCCTGGTCGATGTGCTGGCGGTAGGCCTCGGCGGCCTCGCGCAGCGCCGCCGCGTTGAAGTGGCGGAAGTGGCGGCGGACGAAGTCGCGGACGCTGCTCATGGCGCGGGTACCTGCTGGGTGAGGCAGTGGAACGCGCCCAGGCCCACCACCAGAGCGCGGCTGTCGATGGGCACGGCGCGCCGGTCCGGGAAGCAGGCCGCCAGAATCTCGAGCGCCGCGCGGTCGGCTGGACATTCGAACACCGGCACGAGCACGACCCGGTTCCCGATGTAGAAGTTCGCATAGCTCGCCGGCAGGCGCTCGCCGTTGCGGTAAAGCGGCTCGGGCATCGGCAGCTCGCGCACCCGCAGACCCCGCCCGCCGGGCAGGCGCGCGCTGCGCAGGCGCTCCAGGTTATGCCGTAACGGCCGGTAGTTCGCATCGGCGCGGTTGCTTTCCACGGCAGCGAGTACCACGTCCTCCCCGACAAAACGCGCGATATCGTCCACGTGCCCGTCGGTGTCGTCGCCGGCGATGCCTTCGCCGAGCCAGATCACCGCGCGCGCGCCGAGGTAGCGCGCGAGCAGCGCCTCGATCTCGCCGCGGCCGAGCCCGGGGTTGCGGTTGGGATGCAGCAGGCACTGCTCGGTGGTGAGCAGCGCGCCGGCGCCGTTTACGTCGATCGAGCCGCCCTCGAGCACCGCATCGATGGACAAGCATTCGAGGCCGAGCGCCTGCGCCATGTGCCGCGGCACCGCATCGTCGCGGTCGAACGGCGGGTACTTGCCGCCCCAGGCGTTGAAGCGGAAGTCCAGCGCCACGCGCCGGCCGCGCGGGTCGCGCACGAAAATCGCGCCGTGGTCGCGGCACCACGCGTCATCGGTGGGGATCGGCTCCAGCACCACGCGTTCGCGCGGGACGCGGCCGGCGAAAAGCCCGGCCACGTGCGCCGCGTGCCCCGCGTCCTGCACGTTGACGTGCACCGCTTCGCCGTCGGCGAGCGCAGCGACCGCTTTCACCAGGGCGGCTTCCACGCCGTCCACGCCGTCGGGCCAGGTCTTGCGGTTGTGAGGCCAGCTCAGCCAGGTCGCGGCATGCGGGGCCCACTCCGGCGGCATGACGTAGGCGGGCTCGGCCATCCTCGCAGCGCACGCAAGGGGTGTTCCCGCGGTGCGTTTCTTGCTCCGTCCGGCGCATGCGCCTTCCTCTCCTCCTGCTTCTCGTGGCCGCGACCAGCCAGGCCTGGGCGCAGTGCAAGCCCGTGGAAACCCGGCCGCCGAACGCGCCCGCACAGCAGCCCGCCTTCGAAGGACAGACGCGCGCCTGCGCGGTCGACTCGGAAATGGCTTTCGAGGTGCAGGTGCTCGCCAAGGGCCTGGCGAATCCCTGGGGGGTGGAGCCGCTGCCCGGGGGCGAGCTGCTCGTCACCGAAAAGCCCGGCCGCCTGCGCCTCGTGTGGCCCAACGGGGAAATCGGGCCGCCGATCGCCGGCGTGCCGACGGTGGATGCGCGCGGGCAGGGCGGGCTGCTCGACGTCGCGCTCAGCCCGACGTTCGAAAGCGACCGCACGATCTTCATGAGCTATGCCGAGCCGCGCAAGGATGGCAACGGCACCGCCGTGGCCCGTGGGGTTCTTGCAAAGAACAACACCAACGTAACCGACGTGCGGGTCATCTTCCGCGCCATGCCGACCTACGACGGCACCATGCATTACGGCTCGCGCCTCGCCTTCGGCCCGGACGGAATGCTGTTCATCAGCACCGGCGAGCGCTCCGACCGCGCGACGCGCAAGTACGCGCAGGATCCGAAGAGCACCCTGGGCAAGATCGTGCGCATGAAGCCCGACGGCTCGGGCGCCCAGGTGTGGAGCTCGGGGCATCGCAACGTGCAGGCCATGGCGTTCGATTCGCAAGGGCGCCTGTGGGTGGTGGAGCACGGCGCGAAAGGCGGCGACGAGCTGAACCTCATCCAGCAGGGCAAGAACTACGGCTGGCCGCTGGTGGCCTACGGCGAGGAGTATTCCGGCGCGCCGATCCCGAACGCCGTTACGCAGAAGCCCGGCTTCCAGCAGCCGGTGTATTACTGGGACCCGGTGATCGCCCCTTCGGGCGCGCAGTTCTACAGCGGCAAGGCGTTTCCCGCCTGGCGCGGGAACCTTTTCGTGGGCGGGCTGAAGGAAGGCGAGCTGGTGCGCCTGGTACTCGAGGAGGGCAGGGTGACCGGCGAAGAGCACCTGCTCGAGGAGCGCGGCCAGCGCATCCGCGACGTGCGCGAAGGCCCGGACGGCGCGCTCTACCTCGTGACCGACGAGCGTAACGGCGAGCTCTGGAAGATCGCTCCGAGGAAATA
>CBDDSA010000061.1:0-19025 GCA_965233185.1 uncultured bacterium | reverse complement strand
CGCCGCTCGGGCCGAAGAAATTCTCTTGAGAAAAGAACCGGCAGGGCCAGGCTGGACCTGCGCTTGCGGCGAGACGCTGGGCGGACAGTTCACCCAGTGCTGGCGCTGCGGCGCCTACCGCGCTTAGCTCAAACCTAGCGCCGCAGGCGGCGCGCGTTAGCGGCGGCACGCTTGTGTACCGGTGCCAGCCCCTTCTCCAGCACCTTGCTCGCCGCCTGCGCCATCTGCAGCGGGGTCATCCACGGGGACCACCATTGGCGCATGGCGAATAGCGCATATTCCTGGTTGGCCTTGGTCATCTGCAGCCCCATGGCGTTCATGGATTCCCAGAAGGCGAGCACCTTCTCGGTGCCCATGCGTTGCATCTCCCGCCGGTCGTGCGTGCGCAAGCTGCGTAACGCGACGACCTGCGGCGCGATGAAGCAGAGCTGGGCGGCTTTGGAAAGCGAGGCGGCTTTGCGGCGTCGAGCCATGCGTGCATCAAGCAGCCATCGTGCCAGCTTCTAGAGCAGGCGCGCGAGCGTGATGAGCGTAAGGACGAAGAGCCACACGACGAGCGCGCGCCACACCAGGCCCACGGTGCTGTCGAGGAACGGGCCGTCGGCGGGCTCGCCGACGCCCAGCTCCGGGCGCGGCAGCATGCCTTCGACCTCCTGCACCGGCATGCCCAGGCGCACGCCCATCGCGCCGGCGCCGGCGGCAAGCACCACGCCCGAGCTCGCCTCCATCCAGGTGCGCGCCTGCGTGCGCCAGCAGTAGACCGCGTCCTCGAAGTCGCCGACCACCGCGAACGAGGCGGCGGTGAGGCGCACCGCCGGCCACTCCAGCAGCTGGAATATGCGCCCGGAGAAGCGGCCGAAGCCGCCCAGGTCCTTCCAGCGCTGCTGCAGGAACGCGGCCAGGCGATACAGCACCGCGCCGCTCGGGCCGGGAAGCAGCACGTACCACAGCAGCACGCCGAACACGTGGCGGTGCGAGGCGACCAGCGCTTCCTCGATGGACAGGCGGATCACCTCCTCGCGGGTGCGCACCACGCCGGAGGCGCCGCGCCACTCCTCGAGCAGCTGCCGGGCGCGCTCCACGTCCCCCGACTTCACCGCGAGCTGGATCTCGGTGAAGTGGTGGCTGAACTGGCGAAAGCCCAGCGTGAAGTACAGCACGGCGACGTTGAACGCCGCGGCCAGCAGGAAATGCGCCGAGGCGAGCAGCTGGTGGATCAGGATGGCGGCCGCCACCGGGGGCAGCACCGCCACGAACCAGGCGACCATGCCGTGGCGGCGCTCGCCGCCGTTGAACGCCTGCTCCAGCCAGCCGGCCCAGGCCGACAGCCAGGGATGCACTGTGCGGTTGTGGTCGCGCGGCTGCCACTGCTCGAGCAGCAGCGCCGCCATGATCGCGATTACGCTCATGGCGGCATTCTATTCAGTCGGCGAGGTGGCGGTACAGGTTGACGAGCATGCCGGCGGTGGCGCCCCAGATGGTGCGGCCGCCGAACTCCATCGCGTAGTAGCCCACCGTGCGCCCCTGGAGCTCGCGCGCGCGGCGCTGATGGTTCCTCGGATCGAGGAGAAATGCGAGCGGCACCTCGAATATGTCCTGCACTTCGCGCGGATCGGGCCGCAGCTCGAAAGGCGGCTCGAGCAGGCCGACCACCGGCGTGACGCGAAATCCCGTCCGGGTGAGGTAATCGGGCAGCCGCGCCAGCACCTCCACCCGCTCCAGCGGCAGCCCGATCTCCTCCTGCGCCTCGCGCAGCGCCGTGTGCTCGGGCGTCGGATCGTGCGGCTCGGCGCGCCCGCCCGGAAAGCTCACCTGCCCGGAGTGCGCCTTGAGGTGCACGGTGCGCTGGGTGAAGATCACCGTCAGCTCCGGCTCGCGCCGCACGATGGGCACCAGCACCGCGGCCGCAGTCAGCGCGGCCTCCTCCCTTCCCGTGCCGTCGTCGCCATATACTGCGAACGCCGGGGGGGTGCGCCTCAGGCGCTCCTTCAGTCCGGCGGCATCGAGCTTCATACCCGAGGAGAAGTCATGAAACGCATCGCCATCCTTTGCCGCGCCGATGCTGGCCGCTTCGGCCGCGTTCGCGAACCGCGCGCCGAGGGCGAGGCGCACCACAAGGCCGGCCGGCATGCCGAGTCGATGGCCGCCCTCGGCAAGGCCAAGGGCGTGCTAGGCATCAAATAGTCCGCGTCACGGCTGCAGGACGATCGAGCCGGTCGTCTTGCGGCCCTCGAGGTCCCGGTGCGCCTGCACCGCGTCGGCGAGCTTGTAGCGCTGGGTGGTCTCGATCTTCACCTTGCCGCTCTTCACCATGTCGAACAGCGAGCTGGCGCGCTCCACGAGGTCGGCGCGGGTGGCGATGTGGGTGGCGAGCGTGGGGCGCGTGAGGTAGAGCGAGCCCTTCGCCTGGAAGATGCCGATGTTCACCGGCGGCACGGCGCCCGAGGCGTTGCCGAAGGACACCATGAGGCCGCGCGGCCGCAGGCAGTCGAGCGAGCCCTCCCAGGTGGTCTTGCCCACCGCGTCGTACACCACCGGCAGGCCTTTGCCGCCGGTAATGCTTTTCACGCGCTCGACGAAGTTCTCGCGGCTGTAGTTGATCACGTGCTGCGCGCCGTGCGCCTTGGCGAGCGAGCACTTCTCGTCCGAGCCGGCGGTGCCGATCACCGCCACGCCGAGCGCCTTGAGCCACTGGCAGGCGATCAGGCCGACGCCGCCCGCGGCGGCATGCCATAGCACCGTCTCGCCCTTCTTTACCGGGTAGGTGGTGTGGATGAGGTAATGCACCGTGAGGCCCTTGAGCATCATGGAGGCGGCCTGCTCGTCGCTGATGCCCTGCGGCAGCTTCACCATGCGGTCCGCCGGCACCAGGCGCAGGTCGCAGTACGAGCCGGGCAGCCCGGTATAGGCCACGCGGTCGCCTGCCTTGAGCTCGGTGACGCCCTGCCCCACCGCGTCCACCACGCCGGCCGCCTCGTTGCCGGCCACCATCGGCAGCTGCATCGGATACAGCCCCGAGCGCTGGTAGACGTCGATGAAGTTCACGCCGATCGCGGTGTGCCGGATGCGCACCTGCCCGGCGCCGGGATCGCCCACCTGCACCTCGTCGTGCTGCATCACCTCGGGACCGCCCTGCTTGTGAAAACGCATTGCCTTTGCCATGACCACTCCTCAATGAAACAACGTCAGGACGCCGGTATAGCCATACAACCGGTCGCGGGATATCTCTCCGTTGCAGAAGAATCCTACCAGCGGAACCTCGCCCAGCGCCTGCCGCACCAGCCCCAGTTCCGCACCGCGGGTGCCGAACAGGTGCTCGCCGCGCGCCACGCAGGAGAAATAGAGCGCCCCGCGAGGCGCCGGCTCGGCTGCCTTCAGCGCGGCCAGCATGCGCGCGAGATCGGCGCGCGCCGCCGCGCCGTCGCGCTTGCAGAACATGAGCTCGGCGCCGTGCTCCACCACGTCGCCGATGGCGATGATCTTGTTCTTCGGGTCGATGCCGACCAGGTTGCGCGCCGTGAAGTCGCCGGTATCGGCGCCCGGCACCGGCAAGCCGACCAGGAGCTGCGCCTGTTCGCCGCGCACCGTCTCCAGCAGCACGTCCAGCGCGGGCCGGCCGTCGAGCGAGAAAACCAGGTTGTCCTCGCATCCGGTCACGCGGAAGCGCCCCGGGTACGGGGTGCAGCCCTGCGTGAGCCGCGTGGCCACGGCCACGGACTTGCCGAAGGTCGCCCCCGAGATACCGCCCGAGAGCACCTCGTTGGCGATCTGCACGGTGCCGGCGCGCGAGCTCGAGATGCCGCCGACCACGTAGCCGGTGGACAGCTTCGAGGACATGTCGGCCACCAGGCCGGCCACGTCCGGCGCGGCCGGATCGGCGTGCACCACGGCGAAGTGCGGCGCCGCGCCTTTCAGCGGGCGCCGGCCCGAGAAGACGCAGTAGTCGTCCAGGTCCGCGACCATGGCGGCGATGGCCGGGCCCTCCTGGTACTCAGCACCGGTCGCGAGCACGCCCGTGCCGACCGTGCCGATCCAGTCGGCGACGCCGGTCTGCTGGCGCAGCGCCTGCAGCAGGCTTTCGGCTTCGCCCAGCAGGGCATCGGTGAAATAGACGAATCCCAGGCCGCGCCCGGGCCTTCCCAATTGTCGAATGGCGTTGCGCCATGCCGGCCCGCCGGCATGGGCAAAGGCGAAAGGCTTCACTCCTGCGGCTTCTTGGGTTCCGTGGTCGAGCGCATGGCCTGCAGCGCGGCGCGCTGCAGCTCCAGGCCCTGGATCGAGAACTTCACCATGTTGAGGTTCATGTTGAGCCAGCCCTCGATGGAGCGCAGGTCGGCGATGCGCTTGTCGAGCTCGGCGGGATCGAGCGTGGGCATCGCCATGCCGGGCAGCGGCACCCCGAGCGGCCCCCACAGGCGGCGGAACATCTCGAAGGGGTCCTGCGGCGGCGTGTCAGCCATGGGCGCGTCCCTCGCTGAAGTCGAAGAATTCGCGCACCTCCGCTTCCCGGTCCGCGGCGTCGCGGTAGCCAAGGTCGATGAGCGCGCGGCAAAAAGATGGCTCGAACAGCAGGTAGCTCGCAAGGTTCGAGCCGGCGCGATTGAGCGCGCCGGTCGGGCGCAGGAGGAAGCGCACGTTGCGCGGCAGCTCGTGGATGAAGCGGGCGGCCAGGCGCTCGAGCGGCTGCGAGGGCGTGACGAACAGCACCCGGATCGGCCGCAGCGTCGAGTCGCGCCTCGCCTCCGGCGGGATCAGCCGCAGCGTGCGGTTGATGCGCTCCAGGCGCTCGATATCCACCAGCAGGCTGTCGAGGAAAATGCTGTTCAGCGCGTGCCCGGCGACCTGGGCGAGGGAGGGGTAGATATTGGAGCGCTCGCGCGCCTGCTCGGCGCTCTGGCGTCCGGTGCCCACCACCAGCACGCGGTCGGCGCCCAGGTGCAGCGCCGGGCTGACCGGGGCGATCTGCCGCATGGAGCCGTCGCCGAAGTACTCGCGATGCACCTTGACCGCGGGAAACAGGAACGGCAGCGCCGCCGAAGCGAGCAGATGCTCCAGGCGCAGGCTGACCGCGGCGCCGATGCGCTGGTTGCGCGCCCAGCCCTCCAGTCCGCTGCCCCCCTGGAAGAAGGAGACGCTCTGGCCCGAGGTGTATCCCGATGCGGTGACGCACGCCGCGTACAGCGCGCCCGAGTCGATGTGCTCCTGGATTCTCCCGAGGTCGAGATGCTTCTCGAGGAGACCGCGCAGCGGCGCGTTGTCCAGCAGCGACACCGGGTTGCGGCGCGACAGGAGCATCAACGCCCCGAGCCAGGCAGCGCCCGATTTCATGATGTGCCAGGCATCGGTCCGGAAGATCAGCTCGCAGCGCATGTGCTCCCAGAACTCGACCAGGCCGCCCACCGCGCGGGTGAAGTCGTCGGCCGAAGCGGCGAGCGATGCGGCATTGATCGCCCCGGCGGAGGTGCCGCAGACGATCGGGAACGGATTTCTCGCCGGGCTGCCGAGAATGTCGCGCACCGCCTTGAGCACGCCCACATGGTAGGCGGCGCGCGCGCCGCCGCCGGTGAGCACCAGCCCGGCCCGCGGCTTCATGCGGCTGGCCGGGAAGGGGGCGACGTTGCCGGCGGCCGCTTCCATCTAGAACAGGCTCTGTTCCTGGCCGCGCGGCGCATTGGCGTCGGCCACGGCAAGCGCGGTCATGTTGACCACGCGGCGCACCGAGGCCGAGGGCGTCAGTATGTGCACCGCGCGCGCCGCGCCGAGCAGGATCGGGCCGATGGTCACGCCCCCGCCGGCCGCGGTCTTGAGCAGGTTGAAGGCGATGTTGGCGGCGTCGAGCGTCGGCATGATGAGCAGGTTCGCCTCGCCGCGCAGCCGCGAGCGCGGGAACACGCGCAGCCGGATCTCCTCCGACAGCGCCGCGTCGCCGTGCATCTCGCCCTCGATCTCGAGCTCCGGGGCGCGCTCGTTGATGAGCTCCAGGGCGCGGCGCATCTTGGCCGCGGAGGGCGAGCGGGCGAGCGAGCCGAAGCTGGACGCCGACAGCAGCGCCACCTTGGGCACCAGGCCGAAGCGGCGGATCTCCTCGGCCGCGAGCAGCGTCATCTCGGCGAGGTGGTCGGCGTCCGGGTCCTCGGTGACGTAGGTGTCGCAGATGAACACGTTGCGCCCCGGCAGGATGAGCGCGTTCATCGCCGCGTAATGCCGCACCCCCGCGCGCAGCCCGATGACCTGGTCGACGAAGTGCAGGTGCTCGGCGTGGTTGCCGAACGTGCCGCACAGCATGGCGTCGGCCTCGCCCTTGTGGATCATGGTCGCGCCGATCAGCGTGTTGCGCCGGCGCATCTCCAGGCGCGCGGCCTCGGGGGAAACGCCCCTGCGCTCGGCGAGCTGGTGGTAGGTGGTCCAGTAGTCGCGGTAGCGCGGATCGGACTCGGGGTTGACCAGCTCGAACTCCACGCCCGGCCGCACGCGCAGCCCCAGGCGCTCCAGGCGCTGCTCCACCACCTGCGGCCGGCCGATGAGGATCGGCCGCGCGAGGCGCTCGTCGACCGTGATCTGCGCCGCGCGCAGCACGCGCTCGTCCTCGCCTTCGGCATAGACCACCCGCCGCGGCGCCGCCTTGGCCGCGGTAAACAGCGGCTTCATGATGAGCCCGGACTGGTAGACGAACTGGCCGAGCGAATCGCGGTAGGCCTCCATGTCGGCGATCGGCCGGGTGGCCACGCCCGAGTCCATGGCGGCCTGCGCCACCGCGGGGGCCACGCGCGCGATGAGGCGCGGGTCGAACGGCCGCGGGATGATGTACTCGGGACCGAAGCTGATGGACTCGATGCCGTAGGCGAGCGCCACCTGCTCGGAGGTCTCGGCCTGGGCGAGCTCGGCGATGGCGCGCACCGCGGCGATCTCCATCTCGTCGTTGATCGTGGTCGCGCCCACGTCCAGCGCGCCGCGGAACACGAACGGGAAGCACAGCACGTTGTTCACCTGGTTCGGGTAATCCGTGCGGCCGGTGGCGATCACGCTGTCGGGCCGCGCCTCCTTGGCGAGGTCGGGCCGGATCTCGGGCTCGGGATTGGCGAGCGCCAGGATCAGCGGCCGCTCGGCCATCTTCTTCACCATCGCCGGCTTGAGCACGCCGCCGGCCGACAGGCCGAGGAAGATGTCGGCGCCGGCGATCACCTCGTCCAGCGTGCGCGCCCGCGTCTCCTGCGCGAAGCGCTCCTTGTCCGGGTCCATCTCCTCCCGGCGCCCCTTGTAGACCACGCCCTTGATGTCGGTGACGGTGATGTTCTCGCGCGGCAGGCCCATCTTCACCAGGAGCTCGAGGCAGGCGAGGGCCGCAGCGCCGGCGCCGGAGGCGACCAGCCTCGCCTGGGCGATGCTCTTTTTCACCACCTTCAGGCCGTTGTAGACCGCGGCGCCTACGGTAATCGCCGTGCCGTGCTGGTCGTCGTGGAATACCGGGATCTTCATGCGCTTGCGCAGCGCGCGCTCGACGGTGAAGCACTCGGGCGCCTTGATGTCCTCCAGATTGATGGCGCCGAAGGTGGGCTCGAGCGCGGCGATGATGTCGATCAGCTTCTGCGGATCGCGCTCGTCCAGCTCGATGTCGAAGCAGTCGATGCCGGCGAACTTCTTGAACAGCACGCTCTTGCCTTCCATCACCGGCTTGGCGGCGAGCGGCCCGATCTGCCCCAGGCCGAGGACCGCGGTGCCGTTGGTGATCACGGCGATGAGGTTGGCGCGCGAGGTGTACAGGACCGCCTTGGCGGGGTCCTGCCGGATTTCCTCGCAGGCCGCCGCCACCCCGGGCGAATAGGCCAGGGCGAGGTCGCGCTGGTTGGTGAGCTGCTTGGTCGGCAGGATGGATATCTTGCCGGGAGGGCTGCGCCGGTGGTAATCGAGAGCGTTCTTCTTCAGTTCCTCGTCCACCGAAAAATTATAATCCCCGGCTCTCGTGCCCACCCGCTTCTCCCGCCGCAGCGCCGAGATCGAGCCCTTCGAAGTGATGGACGTGCTCGCGCGGGCGCATGCGCTCGAGGCCGCCGGCAGGCGCGTGGTGCACATGGAGATCGGCGAGCCGGATTTCACCGCGCCGGCGCCGGTGGTGGAAGCCGGCATGCGCGCGCTGCGCGATGGCATGACCGCCTACACCGCGACCCTGGGCCTGCCGGCGCTGCGCGACGCGATCGCGCGCCATTACCGCAATGCTTTTTCGAAGGAAGTGGACCCCCACAGGATCGCAGTGACTGCGGGCGCGTCGGGCGGCCTGCTGACGCTCGCGGCGCTGTACGTCGAAGCGGGTGACGAGATCCTGGTGCCCGACCCGGGCTACCCGGGCTATCGGCACTTCGTGCGCGCGTTCGAAGGAGTGGCGCGCGCGCTGCCGGTGGACGCCCGGGAAAACTTCCAGCCGACGCTGGAAATGGTGCGCGCGGCCTGGGGGCCTCGCACCAAGGGGTTGCTGCTGGGCTCGCCGTCGAATCCGACCGGCACGCTGATCGACAAGGACGAGCTGCGGCGCATCGCGCAGTTCATTGCGCAGCGCAGCGGCGTGCTGCTGGTGGACGAGATCTACCAGGGCCTCGTCTACGGCGCCCAGCCGTGGACCGCGCTCGATTTCCCGGGGGACGTGGCGCTCATCAACAGCTTCTCCAAGTACTTCTGCATGACCGGGTGGCGGCTGGGCTGGGTGGTGCTGCCCGGCTCCGCGGTGCGCGCCTTCGAGAAGCTCGGCCAGCACCTGTTCATCAGCGCGCCGGCGGCCGCACAGCATGCGGCCCTGGCCGCCTTCCTGCCCGAAAGCCTCTCCATATTGGAGGACAGAAGAACCCAGTTCGCGCGCCGGCGCGACTTCCTGGTCCCGGCGCTGCGGAAAGCGGGGCTTTCGATCCCCGCGGAGCCGCATGGCGCGTTCTACGTGTACGCCGACTGCTCCGGCGACTGCCGGGCCTTCGCGCGCGAGCTGCTGGAGGCCGAGGCGGTGGCGGCGACCCCGGGCATCGACTTCGGCGCCCATGGGACCGGCCGCTTCGTGCGCTTCGCCTATACGCGAAGCATGGAGGACCTCGAGGAGGCCGCTAGGCGGATTGCCCGGTTTGCTTCCTCGCGCGCTGCCTGATCGGCTCCAGCCGCGCGCGCTCGGCGAAGACCTTGTTGGCGTACTGCGCGGTGGGCTCGTCGAAGGCGCCGCCGTACATCTGCAGCGCGAGCTCCTCGTCGCGCAGCCGCCGGGAATACTCGCGCAGGATCTGCGCGCCCACCAGGATATTGACCTCCGGGTCGAGCAGCGCTTCCTCGCCGCCGTGACCGCTCAGCTTCTCGAGATGGAAGCGCGGGATCACCTGCATCAGGCCCTTCGCCCCCATGACGCTTTGCGCCACCGGGTTGTAGCCCGACTCGATCGCCATCACGGCGAGGATCAGCACCGGGTCGACCGAGTGCAGCGCGCCGGCGCGGTAGGCGGTGGCGACGAAGCGCGCGGCGGCTTCCTCGGCGATGCGCCAGCGCTTGGCGATGTAGTCCGCGAGCGCCTTCTGCTCTTCCTGCACCATCACCGGGGGCATGGATTGCATCGGGGTCCCGGTGATCACCGGGCTTTGCGCCGCAGGCGCTGAGCCATGCGGGAGGACGGGGGTTTGCGCGAGGACGAAGACCAGGGCGAGCGCGGCGAGCAGCCAGGCGAGCCCCAACCCCGCGGAAATCGAATCGGTGTGGCCTGCTTTCATACTTGGTTCCTCCTTGCTGCCAACTTTTCCCGGACCGATTGTATCGGTCGCCAAAGGTCTAGAACCGAGTCGCCCTGCCGGATGTGGTGTCCGCGCTACTGCGCCGCAGCAACCGGTAAACGCTTAGGAATCAAAGACTAGACGACGACTGTGAAGGGCGATTGGTGTTTCGCCATTCATTTTTGACCACGCACCGCTGGCCGCGGGGCGGCCGTAAAATGCGGGTTCTCGAAGGGAAGCCTCGCGGACCGGCCTAAGTCTTCCAGTCTTGGGCCGTTTTGACCAAGCCGGTCCGCTGAGCTTCGAGAGGCCGGCGAGGGGCTTGCGCCCCCCGCCTCGTCCCTCCGGTTCCTGGTTACGGCCGGGAACCGGTGGGAAACGGCCAAGCGGCCGCTGGATTCAGCGCGGTTCTCGCGCCGGATGTCGCAGCGGTGGATGGCGCGGGTGCTGCCTGAGTACTCGCCATCGTTTCCGCAGGGCTGGCCGGGCTGGCGGCTTTGCGTGCCTTTTTCTTTTTTCCCGCCTTTTTCTTCTTCTTGGCGGATTTCTTTTTGCCTGCCGCCTTCTTCTTACCAGCTTTTTTTACTGACTTCTTCTTCTTTGATGATGCCCTTCTCTTCTTCTTTTTCTTTCCGCCTTTTTTCGCTTTTTTCTTCGCCATCTTCAATCTCCTTCAAGGTAGTTGAACAAAAAAGCCCGGCCTTGCTGCTCCGGACTATCCAACCGCCGGCGAGGGTTCCCCCGCACCGGCATGCTGAATCTGGTTCGCCTTGACGTCATGATAAAGAATGTCCGAGTCCAATCGTATCCCACCTTCCCAAGTTACGCAGGCGGTATCGGGATCGACGCGCACTTTCTCGAACTCGCGCACGTCGCGCCACAGCTGGAAGGCGCCGATCTCGAGCAGGTTGCCGAGGAACACGCTGCCCTCGAGCCCGTCCTCGAAGCGCAGCCACAGCTTGTAGTCCTCTTCGGCCTTGCACGCGGTGATTCTCATCTCGTCCCATTCCTCGGTCATTGATCAGTCCCAGCTCAGCGCGCCGCCGGTCTGGTACTCGATGACCCGGGTCTCGAAGAAGTTGCGCTCCTTCTTCAGGTCGATCATCTCGCTCATCCACGGGAACGGGTTGGCCGCCCCCGGGTAGAGCGTGTCCAGGCCGATCTGCTGGCAACGGCGGTTGGCTATGTAGCGCAGGTACTCCTTGAACATCGGGGCGTTCAGCCCCAGCACGCCGCGCGGCATGGTGTCCTCGGCGTAGCGGTACTCCAGCTCCACGGCCCGGCGGAACAGCTCGTGCAGCTCCTCCCTGAACTCGCCGGTCCACAGGTGCGGGTTCTCCAGCTTGATCTGGTTGACCAGGTCGATGCCGAAGTTGCAGTGCATCGACTCGTCGCGCAGGATGTACATGTACTGCTCGGCGGCGCCGGTCATCTTGTTCTGCCGGCCCAGCGCCAGGATCTGGGCGAAGCCGACGTAGAAGAACAGCCCCTCCATCAGGCAGGAAAACACGATCAGGCTGCGCAGCAGCTTGCGGACGGCCTCCGGCGTGCCGGTGACGAAGGCCGGGTCGGTCAGGGTGTCGATGAACGGCACCAGGAACTCGTCCTTATCGCGGATCGAGCCGACCGCGTGGTAGGCGTTGAAGATCTCGCTTTCCTCCAGATCCAGGCTCTCCACGATGTACTGGTAGGCGTGCGTGTGGATCGCCTCCTCGAACGCCTGGCGCAGCAGGTACTGCCGGCACTCGGGCGCCGTGATGTGGCGGTAGGTGCCGAGCACGATGTTGTTGGCCGCCAGCGAGTCGGCGGTGACGAAGAAGCCGAGGTTGCGCTTGACGATGCGCCGCTCGTCCTCGGTCAGGCCGCGCGGGTCTTTCCACAGCTCGATGTCGCGGCTCATGTTGATTTCCTGCGGCATCCAGTGGTTGGCGCAGGCGGAAAGGTATTTCTCCCAGGCCCACTTGTACTTGAAGGGCACCAGCTGGTTGACGTCGGCCTTGGAGTTGATGACCTTCTTGTCCTCGACCGTGACCCGCCGGAACGGGGCCTCGGGCGCCTGGGGCTGGGGCGCTTCGTTCGTTCGGCCCTCCGGCACGAACGGCGCCGTGGGCTGGATCACGTCGTCAAAGCTGAGCATGAGCCTGACCTCGGGTCGTGGTGGTGGGGAGATCGAGCAGCTCGCGGTAGGCCGCCTCGCGCTCGCCCGGGCTCGACTGGTACATCTCGCAGGTCGCCACGTACAGGTTCCACTCGCTGCCGGCAAGGGTGAGCCAGTAGCCGTACTTCGGGTTGCCCCGGATCAGCTCCGGCGCCGAAAGGTCCTCGGCGTGCCCGAAGTGCACCGCGTGGAACATGAGCAGGCGCCAGCCGGGAACCATCACGGCGTACAGCCCCGGCGCCCGCGGCGGCGACCATATGGGCGCGATGAACGGCCCGGTGAACTGGCGGCTGCCCAGAGTGATCATTGGCAGGCCTCGCAGTCGGGATTGTCGATCGCGCACACCTTGGCCTCCTCGGCGCCTTCCATCGACACCGCGTTTAGCTGCCCCGCCTTGCTGGTCGACTTCTCGGCGTGGGTGGCGCCCATGGCGCGCAGGTAGTAGGTGGTCTTCAGGCCGCGGATCCAGGCGAGCTTGTAGGTGTCGTCGAGCTTGCGTCCCGAGGCCCCGGCCATGTAGATGTTGAGCGACTGCGACTGGTCGATCCACTTCTGGCGCCGCGCGGCCGCTTCCACCAGCCACTTGGGCTCGGTCTCGAACGCGGTGGCGTAGAGCCGGCGCAGCTCGGCCGGCGCGCGGTCGATGCGGGCCAGGTTGCCGTCGAAGTACTTCAGGTCGGCGATCATCACCTCGTCCCACAGGCCGGCCAGCTTGAGGTCGCTCACCAGGTACTCGTTCACCACGGTGAACTCGCCCGACAGGTTGGACTTCACGAACAGGTTCTGGAACGTCGGCTCGATCGACGCCGAGACGCCGATGATGTTGGCGATGGTGGCGGTGGGGGCGATGGCGATGCAGTTGGAGTTGCGCATGCCCTGGCTGCGGATGCGCGAACGCAGCGCCTCCCAGTCGAGGGTGCTCGAGCGGTCGAGCTCCACGTAGCCGCCGCGCTCGGCGGCGAGCAGATCCAGCGTGTCCTGCGGCAGCACCCCCCGGTCCCACAGCGAGCCGCTGAAGGACGGGTAGCGGCCGCGCTCCTGGGCGAGGTCGGTCGAGGCCCAGTAGGCCGCGTAGGTCACCATTTCCATGGAGCGGTCGGCGAATTCCACCGCTTCCTGCGACGCGTAGGGCACGCGCATGCGGTGCAGGCAGTCCTGGAACCCCATGATCCCCAGGCCCACCGGGCGGTGGCGGGCGTTGGCGTTGCGCGCCTTGTCCACCGCGTAGTAGTTGATGTCGATGACGTTGTCCAGCATGCGCATCGCCGTCGAGATGGTCTTTTTCAGCTTGCCGAAGTCCAGCCCGCTGCCGCTCATGTGGGCAACCAGGTTGACCGACCCGAGGTTGCACACCGCGATCTCGTCGTCCGAGGTGTTGAGGGTGATCTCGGTGCACAGATTGGAGCTGTGCACCACGCCCACGTGCTGCTGCGGGCTGCGCAGGTTGCATGGATCCTTGAAGGTGATCCACGGATGCCCGGTCTCGAACAGCATCGACAGCATCTTGCGCCACAGCTGCACCGCGGGAATCTTCTTGTACAGCTTGAGCTCGCCGCGCGCCGCCTTGTCCTCGTAGCGCAGGTAGGCTTCCTCGAACGCCTTGCCGAACTTGTCGTGCAGCTCGCGCACGTCCGAAGGACTGAACAGCGTCCACTCGGCGTTCTCCATCACCCGCTTCATGAACAGGTCCGGGATCCAGTTGGCCGTGTTCATGTCGTGGGTGCGGCGCCGGTCGTCGCCGGTGTTCTTGCGCAGCTCGAGGAACTCCTCGATGTCCAGATGCCAGGTCTCGAGGTAGGAGCACACCGCGCCCTTCCTCTTGCCGCCCTGGTTCACCGCCACGGCCGTGTCGTTCACCACCTTCAGGAACGGCACTACGCCCTGCGACTTGCCGTTGGTGCCCTTGATGTGCGAGCCGAGCGCGCGCACCGGCGTCCAGTCGTTGCCCAGGCCGCCGGCGTACTTGGCGAGCAGCGCGTTCTCCTTGATGGCGTCGTAGATGCCCTCGAGGTTGTCGGACACCGTGGTGAGGTAGCAGCTGGAAAGCTGCGAGCGCAGCGTGCCCGAGTTGAACAGCGTCGGGGTCGAGCTCATGAAGTCGAAGCTCGACAGCACGTCGTAGAACTCGATCGCACGCGCTTCGCGGCTTTCCTCCCGCAGCGCCAATCCCATGGCCACGCGCATGAAAAACGCCTGCGGCAGCTCGATGCGCCGGCCGCCGACGTGCAGGAAGTAGCGGTCGTACAGGGTCTGCAGGCCGAGGTAGCCGAACTGCAGGTCGCGCCTGGCCTGCAGCGCCTTTCCGAGGACGCCCAGGTCGAACTTGCCCAGCTCGGGATCCAGCAGCTCCGCCGCGATGCCGCGCTGGATGAACTGCGGGAAATAGGCGGCGTAGCGCGCCTCCATGTCCGCCTGGCTCGCCTCTTCGCCCAGCACCTCCAGCCGGATGGTGTTCAGCAGCAGCCGGGCGGTGACGTAGCCGTAGGCCGGCTCCTTCTCGATCAGCGCGCGCGCGGCGAGCACCGCGGACTTGCGCACCTCGTCCATCGGCACGCCGTCGTACAGATCGCGCAGCGTGGCTTCCAGGATGGCCTCGGGGGAGGCGTCGGGCAGGCCTTCGCAGGCCGCCGCCACCAGCGCGCGCAACGCCCCCGGGTCGAGCAGGCGGCGCCGGCCGTTGTCGACGACATGGATGCCGCCCTCCACCCTGGAGGACTTCTCCTGGGCGCGCAGCTTGGCACGCTCTTCGCGATACAGCACGTAGGCGCGCGCCACGTCGTGCTCGCCCGAGCGCATCAGGGCGAGCTCGACCTGGTCCTGGATGTCTTCTATATGGAAGGTGCCGCCCTGCGGCTGGCGCCGCACCAGCGCCCCGACCGCGCCTTCGGTCAGCCCGGCGACCAGCTCGCGGATGCGCGCCGACGCCGCGCCCTGGCTGCCGTTCACCGCGAGGAAGGCCTTGGTCATGGCCACCGCGATCTTGGCCGGCTCGAAGCCGACCACCGCGCCGTTGCGCCGGATCACCTTGTACTCGGCGTAAGCGCCGCGCGCCGCGGCGCCTGCTTCAGGGAGCGCGACGCTCGCGGCGGGGCTGGCCGCGGCGTTGTCCTGAGCGATCTGCATGGGTCCCTCTCCTCTGTCCGTTTCTGCTCGCCCGGGCCGTCCCGCCGCGTCCGCGGTTCTATGACGACCTACGAAATCTAGTGTGTACTACCTGTTACGCATCTACTTGTTGTGTATCCAGTGTACACACCGATCGCGATTTTGCAACCTTTCCCCACTACATGTGGTGTTCTTGCCACATGTACGCCCTACATATAGGAAGGTTGCGGCGATGCAGCACCGCATCCGGGGCTTGGACGGCGAACGGAACCTGGATCTAGTAGGCGGCCAGCGCGCCGAGCACGCGCGGCCAGTCGAAACGCGCGCCCGGGTCGCTTTTGCGGCCGGGCGCGACATCGCTGTGGGCAGCGATCTGCGGCAGCGCGAGCTTCCTCAGCAGCGCGCCGAGCGCAGCGTACTGCGCGTCCTCGAACGGCTCGTGCTCGGCGCCTTCCAGCTCGATGCCGACCGAAAAATCATTGCAGCGGCTGCGTGCGCGCCACGACGAGGCGCCCGCATGCCAGGCGCGGCGCGCCACCGGCACGAACTGCACCAGCTCGCCGTCGCGCCGCACGAGGAAATGCGCGGAGACCTTCAGCGCATGGATTTGGCGAAAGTAGGGGTGCGCGCGCGGATCGAGCCGGTTGGTGAACAGGCGCTCGATCGCATCGCCGCCGTACTCGCCCGGCGGCAGGCTGATGCAGTGGATGACCGCCAGGGTGATTTCGGTCCCGCCGGGGCGCGCGTCTTGATTCGGTGAATCAACGACTCTCATCGGTGATGCCCAGGCGCTGCATGCGGTAGCGCAGCTGGCGGAAGGTGATGCCCAGGAGCTTGGCCGCCGCGGTCCGGTTGAACGACGTCTTGCCCAGCGCCTCGAGGATCGCCTTGCGCTCGAGGGCGTCCAGATAATCGGGCAGCGCCTCGCTGCCGCCGTCGCTCGGCTCCTGCTCTTCCGCGGCCGGTGCCAGCCGCAGGTCGGCGGCGCCGACCTCGTCGCTGCCCGACAGGGCGAGCGCGCGCTCCAGGATGTTCTCCAGCTCGCGCACGTTGCCCGGAAAGTCGTACGCCTCCAGCGCCTGCACCGCGGCCGGCTTGAGGCGCGGCGCCGGCACTGCGTGGGTGCGGGCAAGGCGCTCGAGGATGCTGGCGGCGAGCGCCGCGATGTCCTCGCGGCACTCGCGCAGGGGGGGCATGCGCAGCTCGATCACGTTCAGCCGGTAGAACAGATCCTGCCGAAAGCGCCCGCCCGCCACCAGGTCGGACAGGTTCTGGTGCGTGGCGCTGATGATGCGCACGTCCACCGGGTCCTCCTGCGGCGCGCCGACCTTGCGCACGCGCTTTTCCTGGATGGCGCGCAGCAGCTTCACCTGCATGGCGAGGGGCAGCTCGGCCACCTCGTCGAGGAACAGCGTGCCGCCGTCGGCCGCCTGGAAGAAGCCCTCGCGGTCCTCGCCCGCGCCGGTGAAGGCGCCCTTCTTGTAGCCGAAGAACTCGCTTTCCATCAGGTTCTCGGGAATGGCGCCGCAGTTCACCGGCACGAACGGCTTCTCGCGGCGCGCGCCGTTCTCGTGGATCAGGCGCGCGGCGAGCTCCTTGCCGCTGCCCGACTCCCCGGAGATGTACACCGGCGCCTGGGTGCGGGCGAGCTTGCCGATCAGCTCGCGCACCTGGAGGAGCGGCGCGCTCTCGCCGAGCAGCTGCTGCCCCTTGGCGGGCGCCGCGGCGGGCAGCGACAGCGCCGAGCGCACCAGCGCGCGCAGCTGCTCCAGCCCGTCCGGCTTGGAGACGTAGTCGAAGGCGCCCGCCTTGAGCGCCGCCACCGCGTTTTGCGCGCTGCCGTGGGCGGTGATCACCGCCACCGGCAGGTCGATGCCCAGGCTCGCGATATGCCGGACCAGCTCCAGCCCCTCGCCGTCGGCGAGGCGCATGTCGGTAAGGCACAGGTCGTAGCGCCCCTCCTTCAGGCGCTCCTTCGCCTCGGCCAGCGTGCCCACGCTCGCCACGCCCAGTCCCATCTTGACCAGCGTGAGCTCCAGCAGCTCGCGGATGTCGGGCTCGTCGTCGACCACCAGCACCTGCGCGCCGGCGGGCGGCGCGCGCCGCTCGGAACGCCGGTTGTTCATGCGCGCGCCTCGCGCGCCAGGATGCGGAAATGCGCCCCTGCCGCGTCGTTCACGTACTCCAGGAGCGCGCGGTTGGCCGCGCACAGCTCGCGCGCGAGATACAGTCCCAGGCCGGTTCCCTTGCTGTCGGTGGTGAAGAAAGGCTCGAACAGCTGTCCCTGGCTCGCCGATGGCACGCCGGGGCCGTTGTCGATGACGCTCAATTCTACGCGACCGGCGAAGCCGGCCACCTGCAGCCGCACGCTGCCCGGCTCGTGGCGCGCGTAGCGCACGGCGTTGCGCAGGAGGTTCCACATCACCTGGTGCAGATGCTCGCGATCGAACTCGATCGCGGCGTCGGCGGCGCAGCGCACGCTGAAGCGATCCGCGGGCACCGACTCGTTGGCGACGAACTGGGCGACGAAAGCCGCCAGCCAGGAGCGCAGCTCGATGCGCTCGCCCGCCACGCGGTCGCGGCGGTTCAGCTGCAGGACATCCGACACCAGGCGCTCCAGGCGCAGGGTGTTGTCGCGGATGATGCGCGTGAGCCGCGTCTTGCCGTCGCCGCGCTTTTCCTCCCCGAGGAGCTCGGCCGCGTGGCTGATGGCGGCAAGGGGGTTGCGGATCTCATGGGCGATGTTGGCGGTGAGCCGCCCGAGCGCGGCCAGCTTGAGCTGCTGCGCCTGCTCGCGGCTGCGCGTCGTGTCCTCGAGGAACACCACGCTGAAAAGCTCTCCCGCCCCGGTATCCAGCAGGCGCACGCCGATGTGCCGGCCGCGCAGCTCGAAGTCGCTCGCCTGCCCGAAGCCGGGCAGCACCTCGGCGATCGCCCTGCCCAGCAGCGCGTCGAAGCCGAGCAGCCGCTTCGCCTGCGGATTGTGCTGCACGATGTGCCCGTCGCGGTCCAGCACCACCACCCCGTCGTGCATGTCCTCGATCACCAGCTGGTTGACGCGCGTCTGCGTGGCAAGGCTGCGCCCGCGCTGGCGCGCGAGCGCCTCGTTCGCCGCGACGCGCTGCGCGAGCCAGCTGGTGACGCCCACCGTGGCGAAGCAGCCCATCGCCAGCAGGCCGGGCTGCAGGAAGTTGGCGAGCTCGGCGTCGTGGCCCAGCACCCAGTAGCCCTGCTCGAGCAGCAGCGCGATGGCGGCCACCGCGGCGTACAGGTAGCTCAGGCGGCGCGGCGCGACGATGGCCGCGCCGATGAGCGAGATCAGCAGCATGACGCCCAGGCCGCTGCGAATCCCGCCGCTGGCGTACATGAGCAGCGTGATCGCGGCCACGTCGAGCGCCACGTGCAGCGATAGCTGAACGTTGAAGCCGTCGCGCCAGGTACGCATCGCCAGCTGGAAGGCGATGCCGGCAAGCAGGTAGCCGGCGCTCACGAAGCGGAACATGTCGAGCCAGTGCCGGCCGACCAGATCGTCGTACGCGAGGGAGGCGGCGAGGAACACGCCGGCAGCGGCGATGCGGTACAGGTTGAAGTAGCGCAGCAGGGTCCAGAAGGACTCCGGCGCCCGCACTTCCGGGGCGAGGAACAGCTCGGGATAGCGGACCGGCGCGTCCATCAGCGCTTGCCCAGCCGCGCGTGGTCGTCGCTGCAGTACAGGCCGCCGGCCGCGGGGCGCGCCTCGCCGCGGGGCAGGTGCACGCCGCAATGGGCGCACTGCACCAGCTCGCCCTCCCAGAGCGATTTCGGCGACTTCGGCGGATGGCTCTTTGCCAACGCCCTGCGTATCAGCCAGACGGCCAGCACGACCAGCAGGATCAGCACGAGGAGGCGGCCCATCGCGCGATTATCTACCGGGAGGAAAAAACCGGCGGGAGATGGTCGGGGTGAGAGGATTTGAACCTCCGACACCTGCGTCCCGAACGCAGTACTCTACCAGGCTGAGCTACACCCCGAATTCCGGACCCTACGGTTGCCAC